>JAZRXS010000048.1:0-15370 GCA_045600325.1 Prevotella sp. | reverse complement strand
AGCTTAGTCCTTCAAATCAAGCTTTATCTGAAGTTCCTCAAGCTGCTTTTCTGCAATCATGCCTGGAGCGTCGAGCATTACGTCGCGGCCAGAGTTGTTCTTTGGGAATGCAATGCAGTCGCGGATAGAGTCAAGACCTGCCATGAGACTTACGAAGCGGTCGAGACCGAAGGCAAGACCTGCGTGAGGTGGTGCACCGTACTTGAATGCGTTGATGAGGAAGCCGAACTGTGCCATTGCCTGTTCTGGTGTGAAGCCGAGAATCTCGAACATCTTTGCCTGAAGCTCACCTTCGTGGATACGGAGAGAACCGCCACCAACTTCTACGCCGTTGCATACGAAGTCGTAAGCCTTTGCACGAACCTGCTCTGGATGCTCGTCGAGAAGTGGGATGTCATCCGGGTTAGGCATAGTGAAAGGATGGTGAGTAGCCATGAGACGCTGCTCCTCGTCGCTCCACTCGAAGAGAGGGAAGTCAACAATCCAAAGACACTCGAACTTATTCTTGTCCTTCAAGCCGAGACGCTCTGCCATTTCAAGACGGAGAGCACAGAGCTGCACCTGAGTCTTCTTGACGAATTCGCCTGAGAGAATGAGAATGAGGTCGCCCTTCTCAGCCTCCATCTTCTGAGCAAGCTGCTGAAGGATTTCCTGAGAGTAGAACTTATCAACGGAACTCTTGATAGAGCCGTCCTCGTTAACCTTAACGTAAACAAGTCCCTTGGCACCAACCTGCTGACTCTTAACGAAATCAGTGAGCTGGTCAAGTTGCTTGCGAGTATAGTTTGCGCAACCCTTTACGCAGATACCACCGATGTAGTTTGCCTGGTTGAACACTGCGAAGTCAACGCCTGTGCCATCGAAGAATTCCTTAAGCTCTACGAACTCCATGCCGAAACGGAGGTCTGGCTTGTCAGAACCGAAACGACGCATAGCCTCATGCCATGTCATCTGCTGGAGCTTTGCAGGAAGTTCCACGCCGCGAATCTCCTTGAAAAGGTGGCGTGCCAGGTCTTCGAATATCTGGATAACGTCTTCCTGGTCAACGAAAGACATCTCGCAGTCGATCTGAGTGAACTCAGGCTGACGGTCAGCGCGGAGGTCTTCGTCGCGGAAACACTTTGCAATCTGGAAGTAACGGTCGAAACCAGAAACCATAAGAAGCTGCTTCAAAGTCTGTGGAGACTGTGGAAGGGCGTAGAACTGTCCTGGATTCATGCGTGAAGGAACCACGAAGTCGCGAGCACCTTCTGGAGTAGAACCGATGAGGATAGGAGTCTCAACCTCAATGAACTTCAGATTGTCGAGGAAGTTGCGGATGAGGATAGTCATCTTATGGCGAAGTTCAAGGTTCTTGCGTACCGGAGTACGGCGAAGGTCGAGGTAACGATACTTCATGCGGAGGTCGTCGCCACCGTCAGTGTTGTCCTCGATAGTGAATGGAGGAGTGACACTTTCGCTGAGAATATTCAGTTCTTTTGCGAGGATTTCAATGTCGCCAGTAGGCATGTTAGCATTCTTGCTCTCACGCTCAGCCACTACACCCTTAATCTGGATGCAGTATTCACGTCCGAGCTTGTTTGCCTTTGCGCAGAGATCAGCGTCGTCAGCCTCGTTGAACACGATCTGTGTGATGCCGTAGCGGTCGCGGATGTCAACGAATGTCATACCGCCCATCTTGCGGCTTTTCTGTACCCAGCCAGCAAGAGTCACTTGCTGACCAGCGTTCTCAATGCGGAGTTCACCGCAGGTATTACTTCTATACATCTTGTTGATTTACAGATTTACGATTAACGGATTTGCAATTTTCCTGTTAATCCTATTAATAATGGCTGCAAAATTACTTAAAAATCAATAAAACACAAAAGAAATTGTAAAAATTGTTTAATTTCCTTTGCCTATATATAATATATGTGTACTTTTGCAGTAGGAAATAAGCCGGAAGGCTCTAAATTGTAATCCGTAAAATTGTAAATCCGTAAATTTGTAAATATGAAAAAGGTTCTTATAGCATTTGCACTTCTCTTCACTGCAGTTAATTTCGCTTCAGCTCAGGCAGAGATCAAATTTGAGAAACTCATCCAGAACGTAGGTACTTTCCCAGAGTCAAGTCCTGTTCAGAAGGCAGTGTTCACTTTCAAGAATGTTGGCGATCAGCCTTTGATCATCAACCAGGCTGTGGCAAGCTGTGGCTGCACGGTTCCTGAGTACACAAAGAAACCTGTTCAGCCAGGTGAGACTGGTACTATCAAGGTAACATACAATGGTCAGGGCAAGTTCCCAGGTCACTTCAAGAAGACTATCACTGTTCGCACAAACGGCAAGGTTGAAATGACTCGTCTCTATATCGAAGGTGATATGGAGGAAGGAAAGTAGTTCGCAACTGACGTCGCGAGGCTAAAGGCTAAAAGCTAATGGCTAAAGGCGGCAATCTTTAACATCATGCAGCAATACGACCGTCCAACGCTGTTGGCAAACAAGGAAATACGCAGAGCTGCAGAACTGGAGTACTTTGAAGAGTCGCACCAGTTCTGCGGTTTTTGTGGTGCCCCTATGAAAGACGCAGAAGCCAATTCGCGCATCTGTACAAAGTGCGGCAAGCAGATTTGGCCTCGCATTCAGCCTGCCATAATAACATTGGTGAGTAGAGGAGAGGAGTTTCTTCTTGTCCATGCCCACACACTCCGACATAACATCTACGGACTCGTAGCCGGATTCGTTGAAGTGGCGGAGACTCTTGAGGAAGCCGTTCAGCGAGAATTGATGGAAGAAACCGGCATCAAGGTGAAGAACATAAAGTATTTCGGTTCGCAGTCTTGGCCTTTTCCTACAAACCTTATGATAGGTTTCACTGCCGACTATGAGAGCGGAGAAATCGTTCTGCAGGAAGAGGAAATTGCCGATGGAGGATGGTTTACTAAGGATAATCTGCCCGATATCCCATCAAAAGACTCCATTGCAAGGCAATTAATTGACAATTTTCTTGCAAGATTGGAAAAATAGTTTTACTTTTGCACCCAGTAATAACCTAAAACTCATAGCCTATCGACACAAATTTACTTGACCAAATTAAGTAAATAAATGACGAAAATATTGGAGAAGATGACCAACGAAGAGTTGGCTATTTCTTATTCTGAAGGGAACAATGCTGCCTTTGACCTGCTTCTTGACAGGGTTAAGGGAGAATTGTTTTCATATATTCTTGTTGTTGTACGTAACAAGGAACTAGCGGAAGATATATTCCAAGATACATTTGTAAAGATTATCATGCGCCTTCAGGAAGGAAGGTATTGTGACAATGGTAAGTTCGTCTCTTGGGCTATTCGCATTGCACACAATGCTATCCTTGATATCTTCCGCAAGCAGAAGAGCCAGAATATCTTTGATCCCAACTATGGAGATGATATGTCGCGCTTCAGCCAGTCCATGCTTGATGTTTCAGAAGAACAGACACTTGTCAACAAGCAGGTGCTCAAGGACGCAAGAAACATCATGATGCAGTTGCCAGACCATCAGCGTGAGGTGGTTTATATGCGTTGCTTCCAGGACATCTCATTCAAGGAAATTGCTGATATCACGGGCGTTAGCATAAACACCGCCCTTGGCAGAATGCGTTATGGAATAATCAATATGCGAAAGCTTGCCAAGCAGCATAACGTATGCCTTGATGTTCAATGATTTAGCTTATAGTGTTCAGTGTCAGATATAGCTCATAGAATACTCGATTTTCTCTTCCCTCGTATATGCTCAATATGCGGGGGAAGATTGTCTTTGACTGAAGAACATCTGTGTATAGAATGCTTGATGAATCTTCCGCACACCACATATAGTCAAAGCCCGGAAGATAATGAGGTGAAGAATCTGTTTGAATTGCAGATACCAATCATTCGTGCAGGAGCTTTCATGCGCTATATGCCAGGAAAAGACTGTGCGAGACTTGTGGGAATGATCAAGTATTCTGGTGGAAAGACTCTGGCAAGGTATATGGGGAGAATGCTTGCCGAGGAGTATTCTGCCGCAAAACAAAACTTCTTTGAGGGAATTGATGTTATTGTTCCCATGCCTTTGAGTACCAACCGTTTGAGGGAGAGAGGATATAATCAGGCAGAAGAAATAGCAAAAGGTATTTCTGATATTACGGGAATTGCTGTGGACTCATCATCAACAAAGAGAAAGCGCTTCAAGGTTTCGCAGACTTCGTTGACAAGAATGGAGAGAGAGGATAATGTGAAGGGGGCTTTCGATTGCGTCTTGCCTGAAAGGCTCAACGGAAAACATGTCCTTCTCTTGGATGATGTCATCACTACTGGCTCTACTGTGTTGGCATTGGCAGGCAGTATCCTGGAGAAGACGAATGGCGTGTCATTCAGTGTGTTGTCTATCGGGATTACGGGAGAACTGAAGCATTAAGCTAAAAGTGAAAAACAAAAAGTGAAAAATCGAAGCTTTTCTTTGCTATTATAAATAGAATTGTTAATTTTGCAGTCAGAAACCTAATACATTTCCTATCAACCATATTTTATTTCCTATGAAAAAACTCTCCCTTATCATTGCTTTTGCTATTCTTTCCATAGCAAACACATTTGCCCAGCAAGCTCTTTTCGGCAACAAACCTCTTGTCTCTCCTGAGATAAATGCCAACAATACTGTCACTTTCCGCCTCTATGCGCCTAAGGCTGTCACAGTGCAAGTAACTGGCGACTTCCTCCCAAAGAGCAAGGTTCAGACTCCTTTCGGCACGCAAGAATCTGATGGCGTTGCCGACATGAAGGAAGAAAACGGAGTATGGACATATACTACTCCAAATCCCTTGGCACCAGAACTTTACAGCTATAAGTTCAAAGTCAACGGAATGGAACTTCTCGATCCATCGAATGTCTATCGCACTCGTGACATCACTTCTTTCGTCAACATCTTCATCATCACTAACGAGAAGGGTGACTGTGGCAACCTCTATTCAGTAAACAATGTTCCTCATGGCAATGTCAACCGCGTTTGGTACGATTCTCCAACGCTTGGCACGAAGCGACGCATGACCATCTATACTCCTCCAACATACGAAGAGGGTGGTAAGTACCCTGTGCTCTACCTCCTTCACGGTGCCGGTGGCGACGAAGAGGCGTGGCCAGCTCTCGGTCGTCAGGCGCAGATTCTCGACAATCTCATTGCTGAAGGCAAGGCAAAACCAATGATCGTCGTGATGACAAACGGCAATGCTAACTGCGACGCTGCTCCTGGCGAATGGCACAAGGGCTTCTACACCCCTTCTTTCATGGGACATAACGAAGGTGCTCAGCCTAAGGCTACAACGGAAGAAGCTTACAAAGACGTGATGAAATACGTGGAAAACCACTACCGCGTGCTCAAAGGTCAGAACAATACTGCCATCTGCGGCCTTTCCATGGGCGGTTATCATACATATGCCATCTCCAAGCTCAATCCAGGCAAGTTCGGCTACATCGGTCTCTTCTCTGCTGCAATACAGATGGGTCAGAGCAACCACGGCAACGACATCAATTCCGCTATCAAGGCTGACGACAAGACTGCCGCACAGCTCAAGGCTCTCTTTGCCGCTAAGCCAAAGCTCTATTGGATAGCTATCGGCAAGACAGACTTCCTCTACGACCAGAACAAGACTTACCGTCAGTATCTCACTGAGAATAACTATTCTTTCGAATATTTCGAGAGTGAGGAAGGCCACATCTGGAAGAACTGGCGAATCTATCTCTCCAAGTTCGCAACAATGGTATTTAAGTAAAAAACATATCAAGAATTAATTTGTTCACTATCTTATGAAACGCATAAACCTTATCCTCCTTGCCTTCATGGCAATCTTTCTCGGAGCCAATGCCCAGCCACTTCCTGATGCTCCAACAGAAGCTCCAGACATCACTCCTGCCGACATTCCTGCCATTCCACAGAAGATGTGGACAAAGGCTGAGAAGCAGGGCACAGTGGAAGTGTTCAACTACGAAGTGAAGCGCGATGGCAAGACTCTCAAGAAGCGTGCCCGTGTCTATCTCCCTTACGGCTATGATGCCAAGAACAAAGACAAGCAGTATGATGTGCTTTATCTCATGCACGGCGGTGGCGACAATACCACTTCCTTCCTCACTCCTCCAAAGGACTGGCTCCGTCTCTGGGACGTGCTTGACCACATGATTCAGGACCGTCAGATTTCTCCTCTTATTGTGGTCTGTCCTACTTTTTATGATGATGACGAGAACATCGGTGCCAACAGCATGAACGATGCCACTCAGCGCACAATGAACTTCCACAATGAACTTCGCGAGTTCCTCATTCCTGCCGTTGAGAATAAGTACAACACTTACTTCCTTCTCCACAAGAAGATAAAGAATGTCAACGACCGAATCAATGTCACTCGTACTCACCGTGCTTTCGGAGGCTTCTCCATGGGCGCTCTCACCACTTGGTATCAGCTCATTTTCGACTGTGCAGCCGTGAAATACTACATCCCTCTTTCAGGTGACATCTGGCATTTCTCAGCCGATGGCAAGCGCGATTCATACAAGCAGGTGGCTGAATGGGTGAATTCCGAGATTGAAAAGACCAGCTACAAGAATGCTTTCAAGGTCTTCGGCTACACAGGCACAAAGGATCTCGCAGGCAATCCGCAGCGTAACATCGTGGCAGCCCTCAACGCTTACGCACCAGTCTTCCGCTACAACAAGCCTGATGCAAACCTCTTCTTCTCAATGCGCGAAGGCGGTCAGCATTTCTACGGCGACGTAAACCAATACCTCTACTTCGCACTTCCATTGCTTTGGAAGTAGATAACTCCACATTATCAATACAAAAACGATCCAAATGAAGCGTTTAGTCCTTTTATTCCTAACGTCAATATTGACGCTCTCTATTCATGCTGAGGATCCAAACTCTCCTGACACCAGATGTGTTTTCAAGAGTTTTGTTTACATAGCTACAGTAGGGGAAGATAACACATGGACAGTTACGGAGAAAATCGTAGCGGATTTCAAGGAACCAAGACATGGTATCTACAAATACATAGAGACTCGCTATAGCGATTTGCTTGATGGCGAGCTCTATAATTATTCCATTGAAGTCTCAAACATCAAGGTGGCTAATTACAGCTACGAAACACAGCAGGAGAAAGGCGGTGAGTTTGAGGTCATCAAAATTGGTGATGATAGTCATACCGTGTCTGGAGAAGTGGAGTACACCATTGACTACAAGCTGCATTTCAATGACGACCGCTATGCAAAATCCGACATCCTCTATACTACGATTCTTGGTGCCCAGTGGAGAAACGAAATTGAGGACTTTCAGTTCGGTATAAGGTTTAATAAGCCGTTGCCAGCAGATTTCGCGAAAAACTTCAAGATTCTTAGCGGAAAGCTTGGCGAGACAAAGAATGCACTTAACGTGAATTACCAGATAGACCTTGACAAGAACTCCATCTACGGACGTGTGCTGAACGTGAGCCACCACAACGCCATCACGCTTCATGCCACGCTTCCCGAAGGCTTCTGGCATGTGCGAAATACGGAGATTGCACAATTGAACGATCTTTCCCGCAGTCTTCTTTTTGCGGCAGTGGCAATCTTCGTTGTTGCATTGGTCTATCTTCTTCAGAACCGTCGTCGCTTGCCGGCTGCTGTCATTGAATACAGTGCTCCTGACGATATCGACAGTGCTGCGGTAGGCTGCATAATGGATGATGTGGCAGACGTGAGCGACATGACCTCACTCATTATCTGGTGGGCTTCCAAAGGCTTCCTGAAGATAGAGGAAAAGGTAGTCGAGGGAACGGGAAGATCGGGGAAAAAGAAGACGGAGATCGTTCTTCACATGCTTCAGGATTTGCCTCACGACATCCAGGGCTATCAGCGAGCCTTCTGGAAAACGCTTTTCAAGGGCGGCAGGACAGAATGTAATGTAAACAAGGACCTTCGTGACAGAGGCGCTTCCGTGAAGCATGCCATCATGGAGCTGAACATGCACTTCAAAGGCAGCCGCAAACTCGTAACCTTCAACAAGAAAGCCTTCATACTCGTGGCACTTTATGCTCTTTGCGGTTCACTCTCTATCCTGTTCTCAAGCAGGGTTGCAGCTTTCGACCGCAACTATCTCGTGGCAGTACTTACATGGATTCCACTAATAATTGGCTACGGATTCTGGAGCTATAAGAATGCAGACAAGAGCCTGAAGGAATATCTTCGTGAGAATAAGAGCCAGCGAACGATGATTCTTCTTTCGATGGTGCTGATGTGCTTCTATACTATAAAGGTAGTTTACAATTTGTACAATCCGCACGACAATGTTCTGCCACAGTATGCCATGGAAGGCATCGTAGCGGGAGGCTGGGTGCTCGTTATGCTCGTGAAAAACATGCGCAAGGATTCTGCTTACAGAATGCAGAAGCTCCCAAGGATACTCGGTTTCCGCGAGTTCATCAAGACAGCGGAACTCCCGATGCTCAAGGCAATGGTTGACGAGAATCCGGATTATTTCTACGAGGTACTGCCGTTTGCCATGGTTTTCGGCTTGACAGACAAGTGGTATGAGCATTTTGCCAATATCACGGTCAGCGATCCTGACTGGTATGTTGCGGATGGCGGCTCACTCTCTCACAATACTTCACTAAACGCTGGCCTTGCCGCTTCTACGTTGAACAGCAGCTTGGGCAATCTTATCAGCACAGGTCTCCTCGTAAGCAGCATAAGCCTTGCCATTGATGTGGCTACTTCCAGTGGTGGCGGTCACTCTGGTGGCGGCGGTGGCGGCGGTGGCGGCGGCAGCTGGTAAGATAACTTCCTTTTAACGTCTTAACCTTACAACAGTATAAACATACACAATTATGAAAACAAGCAAGATTATATTGACAGCCATTTCCCTTCTCTCCATCTTCTCCATCCCTACCAAGGGAGCTGTCCTCCCAGTTGTGTCAGACTATGACGTGTTCAACAAGAATTGTCCTGACACCAATGGGCTCATTCCGCTCACATCCCTCAATCTTCAGCCATTGGCAAAGCCAGCTTCTGACAATGCTGTTGCAATCTCAAACATGAATAATGTAATTCGTGATTCTCACGGCTATTTCTATGAGATACTCAATGCTTCCGATGTAGCTGTCGCTAAGGGTGGAGCCTATTCAGGCGATATTGTCATTCCGGAGAATATCATTCATGAAGGCAAGACATATAAGGTTACTACCGTTCTTCGTGAAGCCTTCTATAAGAATGCCGAGGCTCGCAACATTGGCAACATTACTTCCATCACACTTCCTGCAAGTGTAACGCTCATTGGTGCTGATGCCTTCCGCAACAACCGTTCTCTCCGTACGCTCAACTACAATCCGAAAGCCCGTATAGAGGTGCGCTCGTTCTGGGGATGTCCTAATCTCAAGATCGTGAAGAACGAGCCTCAGTATGCCTTCACTGGCTACTTTAACGAGGATTCACCAAAAGGCGAGAAGATAGAAGCAATGTCAACATTCTATCTTCCTTATGAGAATGCCAATGACGTCATTGCTTCTTATCAGTGGGCATTCCATAAGTATAATCACAATGGCATCTTTTTCCGTCAATGGGCAAACATGAACAATGAGGATGCCATGGCATGTTTCAGCATTGTACCGTCAAAGGTTCGTGGAGGCATCTTCTATCTGCTCAGTGAGAGAAATGTGGAAACGATGTTCAAAGGCAATATGAACTCATGCGTGGAGGTTGTTCTTGCTGACAACAGCTATGTCGCAACCCACGAGTTCCTCGTCTTCAGCCGTTGGATGTGGGGAGAGAAGGAAACCCCTGCACCTGCCGAATTCAAGCAGTCTATGGCTGCAAGGTATGGCAAGAAGGTGAAGTACAGCTATGAGGTAGGCAAGGTTGCCGACACCAACGAGAAGCTCGTCATCACGGAGTTTGTCGTAAAGAACAAGAAGGCGCAGATCGTACTCTCATGGCTAAAGGACGGCAAGGAGGTTTGCTCTTACACGAAGACCCAGGACGTTCAAGGTGATGCAGACCAAAGCGTGTGGAATATTGACGATGATGGCAATTATGGAATCCCACAGTTGCTGACCATTGCGCGTGACGAACAAGGCAACATCGAACTTTTCCTCCATCACCCGGCGCCGGAAAGCCGCAACTTCTATCATCTTGTGCAGAAAGGCAACAAGTTTGAAGTAGTGGGCGAGGAAAGCTGGTATGTTTGGTATTAAACCTTAACCTTAACCCTAACCTTAACCTTATAGCCCTTATATATGAAAAAGAATTATTTCCTTATTGCTGCTATAGCATTCTGTCTTTCTGCCACTGCCCAACAGAGCAATCCTCTGCTAAAGAATGAGGCGCGTATCACCGAAATCATCAGGAGCATGACTCTTGAGGAGAAAGTGAATATGCTTCACGGAAAGAATATGTTTTCTTCTGCCGGCATTGAGCGCCTTGGCATTCCTGATATTGAGTATGCTGACGGTCCTTTCGGCATCAGGGAAGAGATGGAGAAGCATTCGTGGAAGCCGCTCGAACTGGAGAACGACCACGCCACATTCTTCCCAACTGGTTCTGCACTTGCTGCGACATGGTGTCCGGATGTGGCTTATCAGTACGGCAGGGCAATGGCTATTGAGGCTCGTCTGCGTGGCAAGGACATGATTCTCGGTCCTGCGATGAATATCCAGCGACTGCCTACTGGTGGACGCACATACGAGTATTTGAGCGAGGATCCTATTCTCAGTGGCGAGTTGGCAGTGGGTTATACCCTTGGTTCTCAAGATAATAACACTGCTGTCTGCCTTAAGCATTATGCACTGAACAATCAGGAGAACATGCGTGGCTACGTGAATGTGAATGTCACGGAGCGAGCCATGCGAGAGATTTATCTCACTCCGTTTGAGATGGCTGTGAAGCGTGCCAATGCCTACGGCGTGATGGCGGCATACAACAAGGTCTGGGGACATTGGATTTCCGAAAATGCCCTGCTCCAGAACTATATCCTGCGTGACGAATGGGGCTTCAAGGGAATCATCATCTCTGACTGGGGCGGTACTCATTCCACGGTAGGCGCAGCCATCGGCGGACTTGACGTTGAGATGCCTGGCAATACATTCATGGGACAGGCGCTCATAGATTCAGTGAAGACGGGTGCTGTTCCAATGGAGGTTATTGATGCGAAAGTGCGCAACCTTCTGCGCGTACGCTTTGCCATACCAGCCATTCCGAAAGAGGAAGCCAACAAGAAGATGGCGTCACAGCCGGAGACTCAGGCTGTAGCTTACATGGTGGCAAGCAAGAGCATTGTGCTCCTCAAGAATGACGACAATCTCTTGCCTATAGGAAAGAAGGTCAAGAATATTCTCGTTGTGGGCGATAATGCCACGAGAAAGATGGCGCAAGGTGGCGTTGGCGCTGGCGTGAAGACCCTGTATGAGGTTACGCCGCTCGAAGGTCTTCAGAAGGCTTTGAAAGGTAAGGCAAGGATTACGTACGTGAAAGGCTATGAGCCAAAGCCGCGACGCAGATGGCGCGAAAGGCAGGAGCCGGACCTTACGGAATGGAACAAGAACGCCGTGGCTCTCAGGGAGGAAGCTGTCAATGCTGCAAAGAAGGCAGACCTTGTGATATTTGTCGGTGGCAACAATCGTGAAGTGGAGACGGAAGGCTCTGACCGCACTGACATCAACCTTCCGTTCGGTCAGGACGAACTGCTTGAAGCCTTGGCGGCTGTCAATCCAAGGATAGTCACCGTTATGGTGGCAGGAGCTCCCGTTGACCTGCAGAGGGTAAACAAGACCACGAAGAGCCTTGTCTATTCATGGTTCAACGGTTCGGAGGGCGGCAATGCCTTGGCAGATGTGCTTACGGGCAAGATCTCTCCTTCGGGAAAACTGCCGTTCACTCTCCCCGTGAAGCTTGATGATTCTCCAGCCTACGCATTGGGCGTCTATCCGCAAAAGACTGAAAATCAGCAGCAAGACGTGTTTGTAGGATTGGTGAATGCCGGACAAAACAGCCAGCGCAATATGCAGCAGAAAGCCGATGCAGACTATAGCGAGGGCATTATGGTGGGCTATCGTTGGTTCCTAAGCAAGGATGTTTCTCCGATGTATCCTTTTGGCTATGGTCTTTCGTATGTGCCATTCAAGTATGACGGAGTGAAAGCGGAGATAAAGGGAACTGACCTTGAAGTGACATTCTCGATAGCAAACCAAGGGAAGATGTCTGCAGATGAAGTCGCCCAGGTTTATATAGGTCGTCCTGACAGCAGGGTGGAGCGCCCCAAGTATGAGCTGAAAGGCTTCAAGCGCGTCAGTCTGAATGCAGGCGAAACGAAGACCGTCACCATTACCATTCCTATAGAGCAGTTGCGCCATTGGAACGAGTTCCAGCACGCATGGAACGTAGAGAAGGGTAGGGTAGTGATATATGTGGGCAGCTCGTCCGTCTCTCTGCCATTGAAGACGGAACTGACGCTTTAGCCTTCAGCCTTTTGCCCTTAGCGAGCTTGTCAATAAAATGGTATCTTTACAAGAAATATAACCTTATTTTAACCCCAAACGAACTATGCCATATTGTGTAAAATGTGGAGCCAAGTTAGACGAGAACGCCTTGTTCTGTGCTGAATGTGGAACAAGGGTTGACGATCCAGACATGGCACAACCTACTCCCCAACAACTTGTTGAACCTGCCAACAGCAGAGTTCCCCGTAAGCCAATCCAACAGGATAAGCCTGTACCTCAGACGGAGCCTAAGAAGAAATCGAAGGCAGGCATCATTGCAGCCATTGCCGTGGCAGCCTTAGCTGTCATTGGTGCTGGAGCTGCGGCCATCTACATGTTTCTGCACAAAGACGACGAGCAGGAGGAGATGATGGAGTATGCAAGCTACCTGAAGTCAGACCTTTATCTCTTTGACCTCAAGATGTTTGAGCGCGCTTCTGAGCTGAGCCGTGACGTTACTTTGCTGTATGTGGACTACAGCACAAACGGCTTCACCACCAAGTTCGGCGAGAATACGGAAGAGTATTTCAACGAGAACAAGGATTACTACTGGAAGATGATGGCAAGCATCGGATTGCAGTTGGATCGTGAAGGTGAGTTTTATCAGGCTTCCATCGACCGACTGATGGAGCATGGCGTGTTCACTTCCAAGCTGACTTTGGATGAAAACGGCAAAACGCAACTCAAGAAATTCGTGGAATACAACAAAGACGAGAAGGTGGCAGCAGTGCCTTCTTTCAAGTTTTCCGATCTTATTGCCACACCTGCATACGCTGGAGTAACACTACCTCCTTTCAAGAGTGGTTACGACTTCCAAAAGGCTCCTAAGAAAGCTGCAAAGGACACGAGAAGAAAACTCATGACCGTGGCGCAGCAACTGTCTGGAGAAGACCTTCGCGAGCTGTTTAATGACCTTCCTTCAAATTACAAGGACGGCGTGGGCGACTATAAGACATGGTGGAAGAACCTGGAGAACGGCAAGTACGACAAGGATTCGTACGCTGTGATGCAGTACATGCAATACGTCAACTTTGCCGCTAATCCTGACCACTCTTCAACGACAAATTTCCAGAAAATTGCGGAAGAATTGGGCATAGATAGCAACAAGGAATTTGTTAAGACTGCAAAAATGATTGGTGAGGCAGGAGGCAATCTTTCCAAGGACTTCAATAAAACATGGCTTGCACTTATGGCTGGTGCATCTGCTCCTTCGCCGGAATTAGCCGCTGATTACCAATCGGCAATGGGCACGGGTCTTGATTTGGCAACCGACGATTATAACCTTAAAGACAACACAAGTGGTATTGCCGCTCACTATGAAAACAAGGCCGAAATCATTCTCCGCAGAGCGTATGATATTGCCGTAAAAGATATGTACTGGAAAGGCGTAAAGGTGGATGTAGTTGGCGCAAGCGACATCATTGATGGTATCAAAGTGGGCTACGATGCCGCTAAGGATTTCTTCGTTGGCGAAACTGATAGACCTACGATTGACTGGGACAGCAAGAAAGTCCCATCCATCATAAAGCTGAAGGACAATGACGAAGAGTCGCCTGCCGTAATGGCTGTAGTATATAATGAAACTACGCACGAGATTTACTCTACAACAGAAAAAGACAAAGACGGAAACTTCGTCATCAAGGTGTTTGACCGGGATGAAGGAAAACTCGTCGTTTCCCTTTATGATGCAGATGGCTCCAAGGCAACAGAGGAAATCAAGTTGCCTAAGCAGGGAGAAACGGCAAGCGTAACCCTCACTTCCGACGTGGAGGATATCAAAGGTGAATATAGCAATGACGCCTTGTCAACATTTGAGAGGATGGATGACATTAAGACAGATACATACAACAAGCAGGTAGATGAATTTGACAAAGAGAGAAATAGCTTTGGTGGCAAACTTGGAAATGCCCTAACCGGTAGCCTTGACAGGAAAGCAGACTGGCTGGCAGAGAAGGAGGATAACATCCTGAGCACCAGGGCAGAAGGTATGTCCATGAGAGAAGAACTGGACGCCATACGGCAAGCCAAGAAAGATGCCGACGAAGCTAAGAAAGCTGCCAAGGAAGCCGAACAGAGGGCACAGGATAAGAGGTGGAAAGACTATAAGGCAAAGCAGAAAGCTGATGAAGAGGCTAAGGCAAAGCAGAAGGCTGACGCGGAAGCCAAGGCAAGAGCAGATGCCAAGAAGAGAGCTGACGCCAAAAAGAAAGCAGAAGCAGAAGCTAAGGCAAAAGCTGACGCTGAAGCCAAGGCTAAGGCGGCGAAAGAAGTTGCCGAGAAACCTAAGGACAAGCAGCAGCAGGAACGTGAGAATGTCAGTGGCATGGACAATAAGTTCCTTGTCGGCACATGGAAAACCTCTAATCTCGCTACGGTAAACGGTATAAAGGCGCCTGTTGGAATGGGGCTGAAAGTAGAAGCCACATTGACGTTCAACAGCAATGGTACATGGAGCGGTGCGGTAGCTCCGATAAAGATTCCTGGTGGAGTTGTCATTAAGGGACAGTCCTCAAGCGGCAGATATACATTCGACGGATTCAACCTCAAATATAGCTCTGGCGAAGTATTTGTCGTTACCAAGTTAGGACCAAACAAAATCTCAACGCGCGATCTTAAACATGGCTCAAAAGTGACCATGACAAGAATTAGATAAAACCTCCCCCCCCCAAAAAAAAAACTTAAAACCTCAAATATGAAAGCAATAAAATCTTTTATAGCAGTAGCAATAGTTGCTATGAGCTTCATCACTTCATGTGACAAGAACGTTGCCAACCTTCAAGATCAGGTTGACTCGCTAACCACTATTCTCGACATGAACGAGAGTATGCTCAAGAATACCAATGAGTTCATCAGCATCATGAACACGTCCATGGACAGCGTGATCATGGC
>JAZRXS010000047.1:0-4055 GCA_045600325.1 Prevotella sp. | reverse complement strand
GTACTCACCTTCAGAGATTGTCACTTTGCCGCCCTTACCTTTCTGCACCTTTACTTCTATCGGAGCAACCATAGCCTGGCGAGCATAGCAGTCAAGACCTATCTGACGATGATAGAAAACATACCACTGGTCGCCAATCTTACAGATGCTGCCATGGGTGTTACCGTTCGGTATTGCTGAAGCAATCACGTTGCCCTTCTCATCCTTCTCTCGCGCACGACCGTCAATAATCGTGCCACCGTAAGTCCAAGGACCGAGCGGTTTGTCGCTGTAAGCGTAGGCAAGAGTATAGTTGCTTTCGTAATCAAGGCCATGTTCGCCGGCAGCAGTCTTGCGACTGTAGATGAACACATACTTATCTTCTATCTTTCGGATAGACGAAGCCTCAAAGAAACGGAACACGCCGTCCTGCTTGCAACTTGAAACCATATCCGTAACCACCTGAGTACCAGGTTTTACGCTACACATTGTCTCTGGATCAAGCTCTGCTCCATTGGAACTTTCAAAGCCCCAATAGCCATATACTCTGCCATCGTCGTCAATGAACACGGCAGGGTCGAAGCCAAGGCAACCGTATGTCTCACGAGTATTATCCTTGCTCCAGTTGATTACCTCGAAAGGACCGTCTGGACGATCACTCTTGCAAACCATCGTGTTGCGACCACCGCCCTGATTGTTTGGATAAAGATAATAGGTCTTCTTGCCGTCGGCATCAGTCTTGACTGTTACATCAGGGGCAAAAAGCACATCTGCCAAACCTTCCGGATTAAGTTTCTCTCCCTTAGGCGATTCGCTTACCTTGAAAATCATTCCGTCATAACGCCAGTTCTTCAAGTCGTCAACCGGAGCCGACCAAACAACCTGGTCGCGACCGCAATACATAGTCTTGAGATTGTCGTGCGAGCCATAGACATACACACGGTACTTGCCTGGACAATCAGGATCTTCAAACACATAAGGTTCGCCATCTGGAATGAATTCCCAAAGTGGCATGTAAGGGTTTTGGGCAAATACCTCCCCCATCCCCTCCACAAGAGGGCTGCCCAAAAGGGCTGCGAATAAGAAAGAAAGTGATAAAACTAATTTTTTCATACGTTTATTGGTATATTGAATGTTTTTCCTATGCTAATAAACACTAATGTAATGCTTATTAATGTACTTTTTTTTACTTCTTAGGCGACTCAAGGAAAGGATCATACATCATTATTGCATGATTTTCCACCAGCAAGTTTTCTGTCTGACTTCCATCCTCGTTCTTTTCTATCTTGAAAATTTGGTTATGGCGGGCATATCCTCCCCAAGGCATTTGGTCTATGTAATGATTGCGTTCTTCTATATCATACACACAACCTTCTGACTCATCACTCCACAACTTACCATGAAGATACGTATCGTCAAGCCAAAGGCTGATTGTGTAAGTGCGATTGGTATTATTCTTTACTTGAAGGTCAATGTAGTTATAGCTCAATGTAGCTCCTGCACCGAAAGGAACAGTACGCCTCACGTCAGGGAAAACGTCAAAACCATGCCTGTATCGCTCCGTGATAGTGAGGGCACTATGGGCAAATATCCAGAAAAGAAGGTTTCCCAATTGGCATAAGCCTCCAGCTACTCCTTTTGTAGTTTTACCATTATGGAGAATAAGTCCGTCAAGATAGCCTTTTTCTGCAGTAGGGCGTCCCACCAATCGCCAAATGGAGAATGTTTCTCCAGGACGGATAACAATGTCGTTCAATGGGGCAATAGCTAAGCGCAGATTCACAAACTTATTCTGCTGCAACTGCATGTCAACTCCCTGAAGCTTACGAAGAACAACGGATTTATGCTCAAAGACAACATTGTTCTTGTACTCATCAGATGTTGTTTTTGCAAACTTCTGACCACCAAGATACCATTGCAGCTTCCTCTTTAGAATATAGTATTCCTTGCCAAGCTTCTGACGGAGTGGACTTCGAAGCTTCAATTGCTCTAAATTTCTGTCTATTTTCATATTTTGCAAAATTAAGAAAAAAGGCAGAAGTATTATGCAATATCTGCCAAAATACATATAAACACAAAAAATAATTAAAATTTATCTGTCAAAACCTTGCAGAAAGATAATATTTTGCTAATTTTGCATTACATTAGTTGGTAATACACTTAAAAAGAATCCGTTCAACCTTTCAACGGCAATAACAAACAACCATGAAAATTGCTCCATCAGAACTCATCATCAATGCCGACGGCAGCGCATTCCACCTCCACGTGAAGCCTGAGCAGTTGGCTGACAAAGTAATTTTAGTTGGCGATCCGGGACGTGTTGCCACGGTAGCGAAGTTCTTCGACACGATAGAAAGCGAAGTGGAAAGCCGTGAGTTCCGCAACATAACAGGAACATACCACGGCAAGCGTATCTCTGTGCAGTCAACAGGTATCGGTTGCGACAACATAGACATCGTGATGAACGAACTCGATGCCCTGAAAAACATTGACTTCAACACTCGCGAGATAAAGCCAAACTTCACCCAACTCACCCTTGTGCGCATAGGCACTTGCGGCGGCTTGCAACCACATACGCCCGTCGGCACATACGTTGCATCAAAGAAAAGCATCGGTTTCGACGGGCTTCTCAACTATTACGCAGGCAGAAACGAGGTTTGCGACCTTGAGTGCGAAAGGAAGTTCGTAGAGCACATGGACTGGTCGTCACTTAAGGGTGCGCCATATATCATCGACAACGACGCAGAACTCCTTGAACAAATAGCCAGAGACGACATGGTTCGCGGCTACACAATTGCCTGCGGTGGCTTTTATGGACCACAGGGACGCCAGCTTCGCCTTAAGATTCAAGACCCTCAGCAGAACGAAAAGGTGGAAGCTTTTGAATACGAAGGCACAAAGATCTGCAACTTCGAGATGGAAAGTTCCGCCCTTGCCGGTCTCTCTGCCCTACTCGGCCATAAGGCTCTCACTTGCTGCATGGTCATTGCCAACCGTTGGGCAAAGGAGATGAACACAGAATACAAGAACTCCATCGAAGACCTCATCCTGAAGGTGCTGGATAGAATTTAAACGCGAGTTGCATTTGGATAAAGTTTAAAACGCGAGTTGCATTTGGATAAAGTTTAAAACGCGAGTTGCATTTGGATAAAGTTTAAAACGCGAGTTGCATTTGGATAAAGCTTAAAACACAAGTTGCACAAGTTACACAAGTTCAAGTGTAGCTGTTAATTTTTTGACGCAAGTTGCGCAAGTCTTGAAGAACTTGTGGAACTGAAATCAGCTCTTGAGGAAAACTTGTGTAACTTGTGCAACTCGCGTTTTAATAATAAATCAACTTGCGTTTTAATAATAAATCAACTCGCGTTTCTATCTCACCCCAAATACAAATCGTGTTAAATTCAACAAAAAACGCAAAAAACTCCAAAATAATTTGCGTTATTGAAAAATAAGTGCTACCTTTGCAGCCGCTAAGACCAAAAATCTTACACATTCAGACCAAAGTCAAACATTCTGAATCGCCTCAAAAGGCAGCATTTTGGAAGGTTGGGTGAGTGGCTGAAACCACCAGTTTGCTAAACTGACGTACGGGTTACCGTACCGGGGGTTCGAATCCCCCACCTTCCGCAAAAAGGAGTTCTGAACTATCAGAACTCCTTTTTTGTATATTCACAGCTTATCCCAATCTACTGAAAAACACCGAAATGTCTTCCCAACACTTGAATGTGTCGCTTCCGAAGACAATGTTTGTTCCCATGAAGTCAGGCTCTTCAGTGCGAGTGATGTAGAAATCGCCGAGGAGAAGCTGAGGTTTGTTTGTGAAGATTATGCTGTCGTGAGCAGGAGCAGAGAGATACTTCTCCACCCAAGTTTGCACATTATTAATATAAGAATGGTCGTTCGTAGGCGCATCTGCCACGATATAGACGGTATATTTCTCAATCAACTGATAGTAGGCGATGCGAAGCGATGACGCAGCTTGCATGTATTGGTCGTGGAGACAGTTGAAATGGATGAACAGCGGTGGCAATTCAACGCCCTCCTGCTTGTTGCGAATCTTGCGGATAAGCGGCAGA
>JAZRXS010000046.1:0-31970 GCA_045600325.1 Prevotella sp. | reverse complement strand
CGGCTTCAAGACCATGAAGCTCACTGGTTGCAGCCTTAACCCTATGACGTATTACAAGAATGAAACTGGCGGATATTGTGTAGCAGACAATAGCGGCAACGCAGTGACAAAAGACGTTGTCATCAAGAACCGCAAGTATGGTTCCATCGGCGACTACTATACGATTGATGATACCAATGCTTCCAACATCAAGCCTTCCGGTCTGACCATAGGCAGCATGGCGCTTCATGATTTCTCAAAGGGTGCTGGCAAATATCTTCTCCTTGACAATGCACATTTCACCAATAATTCAGATGTGGCTTTGGGTCTTCGTATCGATTGCGAAGAACCTTGCCATTTTGAGATTATTCTTAGAGGAGAGAACAAGATTACAGCATCTCTTCCTTTATATATTGCTTCTAACACACCTGGCGCAGTATATATCAAGGCATCAGCCAGCGCTACAACTACGCCATCTCTCAATCTTTATGCCTCAAGTCAAACAGGTATTGACGTACGTTGTCCAAATCTCACTCTCCAGGACATCGATTTCTACATAATGGGTAAAGATGGTGGCATTACTGGAGGACAAGGGTATATTTCAGGAGATCACACTTTGAGATTCTGGAACTGTCACGGCAATATTTATGACCAAGCTACCACAACACAGGGTGCCATCAATGGCTTCAAGTCTGTAGCATATTCCGATTGCTATTACTATACCTCTTCTTTACTAAAATCGTGGAAAAACAACACTTATTATGATATCGATGACAAAAAGATTGAATTTGCCTACATTCATCGCGGCTATGGTATAATGCTCAAAGGCAAAGACATCACAAAGGATAATCAGAATGACGTCTTTGGCGATGGAAAAGTGTCGTACAATCCATCCACTAAGACCCTGAATCTCAAGAATGTAAACATCCAAGACGACAAGAACCCCGCGCTTGAAACCCTAACTCCATTAACCATCAACCTTTCAGGAAACAACACCTTTGCCACTAATGGTGGTACTGTAGCAGTCAGTCTAAATGCAAACACGACGATTATAGGTTCGCCTGGCACAACTCTCACCGCTAACGGAACGACGAAATACAAAGGCTACTCTGCAATATATTGCATGCAATCAGACCTTACCATTAAGGATTGTGACGTATCCGTCAATAGTCCTTATGCTTCCGGCATAACAGGACATTATTCGCCAAACGACCCGAAATGTCCAGGCATATCAACACTTACTTTGAACAATACTTCGGTGGTTATCAACAATGCAGAAGATCACCATTGCATCGGGGCTTTCAAAAACATGACTCTGATTGATTGCTATATTGACAAACCTGTTAATGCTTCATTCAACCCTGCCATAGGAGACGTAGCGAACGGAACTTCATTCATCACCCGCAATCTTGAAATTCTCAAGGGCTACCCAATCACCGTTGGTGGCAAACGTATCGAAAAGGCCAACCGTAATGATGTCTTTGGTGATGGCAAGGTTAAGTATGATCCTTCCAACAACACGCTTACCCTCAACAATGCTTACATTGGCACAGAAGGCTACGGAATCAGTGCCCAGACTTCAGAACGTCTATACATCAACCTCATTGGCACAAACTATCTCAATTCCCTCAGAAGCTACGCTCTATACCATAATAATCAGAATGGTATCACCATCCAGAGCTCTTCCAACGGTACCCTCAACCTCAGTGGCTCTACCGCCGGTACATTCCAGGAGGCTGGCAACCTTACCGTAAAGAATTGTAACCTCAAGGTTAACGGTATGTTGGGCAAGGAAGGCAACAACTACTGCACGATCGATATCAATAATGCCAATGTCACATCCGATAGCTACTATGGTGCATTCCAGTGGATTGACAACATCTATCTCACCAACTGCTACGTCAGCGAACCTGTAGATGCTGTATTCAACAGCAGCAAGGGCGGTTATCTCTCTGGTGGCAACCTTTGCAAGAAAGTAGTCATCAACGCTGGTACTGCTCCAACAGCTATAGACGGCGTTACTAATGACAACTATTTCGCACCTGCCTACAACCTCCGCGGTGTTCAAGTTGACAACAACCACAAGGGCATTGTCATCCAGAACGGACGCAAGGTCATTCGCAGATAGTTTCCTTCCTCACGAAGGAAAGGTGTCATCATGGGCGGGAAAGGTTTCCTTCCTATGAAAGGAAAGTAGAATTTGCACAAAAGGGTCAGACCCTTTTGTGCAAATTTGCGTTATGTAGGGTAACAATAAATATCATATATTAAATTAAAGGAGAAAAGTTTGGGGTGATATTGCCTGTTTTCACTTTTTATTTGTAACTTTGCCGCGATATTGTGCGCGTATGCGCTTTTTGAGAAAAATCCACAATTAAGGTACGAAATGAAACTAACCCGACTTATACTCTCCTTCATCGCACTGCTGGCTACGGCAACCTCTACCCCACTCCATGCACAGGAAAACCTTCAGAAAGGCGACTATTTTCTCTACTGCCACATGAGCGGACGTGGAGAATGGACAGCTTACGCAGTGAGCAAGGACGGTCTTCACTATCAGGATTTGCTTGGCGGCGAACCAGTCTTCGACACGAAAGTTCACGCTCGCATTGAAGGTGGCACTCGCGATGCCTTCATCTGTCGCAAGCATGACGACAGCGGTTTCCTTATGGTAACTACGGACATGCTCGTGGCTAAGAGCAAGAAGTGGGACAATTACGGCATTGACCTTCTCACTTCCAAAGACCTCATTCACTGGGAATCAACGACTTTCGACTTCCGCAAGGGCGCTGAGATTTTCTCTGACAAGGACGCTCCTGACACCTACAAGGACTATTCCACCATCCGTCGCGTTTGGGCACCACAGATTCTTTGGAATGCCGACTACACATGGCCTAACGGAAAGAAGGGCGGATATTTCATCTACTATTCCCTTCTCAACGATCAGAACGGCGAAGACCCTTACGACCGCATGTATTACAGCTATGCTGACGAAACATTCACCACGCTCACAAAGCCACGTCTGATGTTCGACTGGGGCTATGCTACGATAGATGCCGACATCAATTTCCTAAAGACAGACGGCATGTATCACATGATGATCAAGAAGGAAGGCGGACAGCCAGGCATCTTCACCACGGCAAGCAAGACTCTTGAAGGCGGCTATCCTGAGCCTGTCTCTGACGACTACGTGAACTTCGAGGGCAAGAAGAAGTGCGAAGGCGTCTCTGCTTTCCAGATTCCAGGCGAGAAAGGTTGGAGAATAGCTTACATCGAATATTCATCAAAGCCTCGTCACTACCGCATCTGCGAAGCCGACGAATACATGCGAAACTTCAAGAACCCGCATGACATCGATGGCGTAGCCGACCCACAGCACGGCTCTTTCATGCGCATCACGAAGAAGGAATACAAGAGACTTCTGAAGTGGAGTCAGAAAAACACTAAACACTAAAACACTCAATCAAATAACCATTCCAAGATATCGCAATTATAACTATATGAAAAAATCATTACTAACCCTTGTTCTTGCGCTCATGGCACTCACATTGTCTGCCCAGCGCTTCACAGACAAGCTCGACCGTGGTCTTATTGGCATGAAGACATCGAAGGGTGTTTTCCTCAGTTGGCGAGTGCAGTCTGACGAGTATTACGACGTGACCTACAATCTCTACCGCAATGGCACAAAGATTGCGGAAGGTCTAACAACATCCAACTTCACCGACGGCGCAGGCACCACGGCTTCAAGATATCAGGTAGCTCCTGTAGTGCGCGGCGTGGAGAAAGAAAAGTGCAAGGCTATAGGTCCCTGGGGACAAGATTACCTTGAGATCAATCCTAAGCACGACGCTTCACTCAAGAGCACATACATCCCTAACGACGCTTGCTGCGCTGACGTGGACGGCGACGGAGAAATCGAAATCCTGCTGAAGTATGACAACCAGTCGGAAATGGCTCAGAGCTATCCTAAGAATGGTCCAAGAATCAACGGCGTTGACACAAAGGAATATTCCCTCTTCGAGTGTCTCAAGCTTGACGGAACTGTTCTTTGGTGGGTGAACTGCGGTCCAAACATGGGCGACTTCCAGAACAATGAGCAGAACATCGTGGGCTACGACTGGGATCAGGACGGAAAGGCAGAAGCCGTATTCCGTGCTGCTGACGGTACTACCATACACATGGCTGACGGAACAGTCTATACCGTGGGCGACGCAAGCCTTAACTACCGCGCTGCCACTGGCGGCGGAACAAACTGGTTCATGCACTCAGGCAAGGAATATCTTCTCTATGTCAATGGTGCTACAGGTAAGCCTTACGTTGACATGGAATATCCGTTGAAGCGCCTTGAAGACAACGAGAATCCAAACGGATTGCTCAGTGGCGGCGATTACGACGGTCTTGTAAACAATGCTTGGGGAGACGGTTACGGCCACCGTTCTTCAAAATATTTCTTCGGTGCTCCTTATCTTGACGGCAGAAAGCCAAGCATCTTCCTTGGTCGTGGTATCTACACCCGCCACAAGTTCGTAGCTTACGACGTGGATCCTGCCACTCACCAGCTCATAGAACGCTGGCGCTGGGTGAACAACAGCAATGGTCCTTGGAAGGGTCAGGGCTACCATAACTACGCCATCGCCGACGTTGACATGGACGGACGCGACGAGATAATCTGGGGTTCTATGGTCATTGACGACAACGGTCTCGGACTCAACACTTCAGGTCTCGGTCATGGCGACGCACAGCACCATGGCGACTTCAACCCATATTCTTACGGACTCGAGGGCTTCTTCTGCAACGAGGACAACCAAGGCAACAACTACCGCAACCTGACTACAGGAAAGATCTACCACCTCTTCGAGAGATGCGGCAACGATGACGGTCGTGCCATTGCTGGTAACTTCTGCGGAACAGTGCCTGGTGCCATGGCGTTCTCTACTCGCGAGGGCACTCCGCTCAACTGCGTGACTGGCAAGACTGACGCCAACCTCACAAAGACTGGTGTCGGCATGAACTTCCGCTGCTATTGGGACGGCGACCTCCTTGAAGAGACTTACAACGGCGGCGACAACACTGTCGGAAGCATCTACAAATACGGAAAGGACGGTGCCATAAAGACGCTTACCGGTTCGCTCACAAACAACAGCACGAAGGCTACTCCATGCTTCATGGGCGACATCCTCGGCGACTGGCGTGAGGAATTCCTCGTGCGCACTCCTGACAACAAGGTTCGCATCTATTCCACAACTACCGAAACTCCTTGGCGTATGCAGAGCCTTTGGTATGACCATCAGTACAGAAACGGTATGGTATGGCAGATGTGCGGCTACAACCAGCCTCCTCACGTTTCTTACTTCGTTGGCGAACTTGAGGACATAACCGTTGCTCCTCCATCACTCACCATGACTGGTCGCGAAGAAGTGAAGAACGGCGGTACAATCTCTGGCAGTGGCAAGGACATCATCACTTGCGAGACTGGCGACATGACAGTTTCCGTTACCGACGGTGCTTCTCCTACAACATACATCGACAACGCTCCTTCTTGGGTTCAGGGCTGGGCAAAGTCCAACATTGTTGTTGCAAACGATCCTACCCGAATCCAGTACGACTATTATACCCACATCCTCACCGGTGGCGCTTTCACCGGTGCAATGAACCTCCTGAAGCAAGGTGCCGGTACACTCGTTTTGCCTAACGTCACAGAGACTTACACCGGCAAGACTGAGGTTTGGGAAGGAACTCTCTCTTTCAACGGCACATTGGAGAACAGCCCATTGTGGCTCAACCGCTTCGCAAAGCTCAACTCTGTCGGCGGTAACTTCCGCAAGGGCATCAAGATGGACTATGCAGCAGAACTCAACATCGGCGACGAGACAGCAGCTTCCACTATTACAACTACTGACATCAAGCTCGGTTTCGGCTCTATCATAAACATCGACGTTTTCTCTGCCACTGATGCCGACAAGCTCGTTGCCGACAATATTGAGGTTGAGACAAAGGACTGGAAGAACGGTCCTGAATACCTCGCTCCTGTTGTTCGCATCAAGGCTTGCACTGCCGACGGCAAGATGCCTGTGGGCAAGTATGTCATCATCGACACGAAGAACATCATTGGCGACGCTTCTGCCATTACTCTTGAAGGCTGCGACGAAGACAAGAAGGCAGCTCTCTCCATCGAGAACGGCAAGCTCATGCTCACCATCGAGGCTATGCGTGACGCTCAGGACATCGTTTGGATTGGTTCCGAAAATGGCAACTGGGACGTTGACAACACATCAAACTTCTCTAACTACGAAGGCAACGCCGTGAAGTTCGTTACCAACGACAACGTAATCTTCGACGACAATGCACAAGGCACTTCCATCATTATCAAGGAACCTGTTTATCCTGCTTCCGTTACATTCCGCAGCAACACAAAGGGCTTCTCCGTTTCCGGCGAAAGCATTTCCGGCACAGGCTCTCTCACTAAGGAAGGTGCAGCAACATTGAACCTCAAGAACCAGAACACTTTCACTGGCGGTGCATTCCTCAATGGCGGTAAGACCATCGTCTTCTTCCTTGCCAACAATTCCGGCACTGACATCGGTTCTCTCGGTGGTGTCAACAGCACTATCACTCTCAGGAACGGTGCCACACTTGCCGTGACTAAGAATATAACCACTACACAGCCTATCCGCATTGCCAACTCCAACGAAGGCTACCTCAATGTTGGTAGCGGCTACACTCTCAATGCAAACAATATCAAGGGCGATATGGCTGAGATTCACAAGTCTGGTGCAGGTGCCCTCACTACTGGTGGAACATTCTCTGCCACACGCCTTTACATTGACGAAGGTACTGTCAACACTCTTGAGAACGGTAGCACAGTCGTTTGCCCTGGCACTGTCGTATTCAACGGAACAAACGTTACCCTCGTCGATGGCTGCGACATCTACTCTTCTGCAAGCAGCAACATCAACTTCGAGGTTCCTGAAGGCAAGAGCGGAAAGCTCTATCTCGACGGTCGTTGCGACTACAACGGAAAGCTCACCGGTAAGGGTAGTCTCACCGTTTACGCTCGCTTTGTACGCAACTACCTGAAGGGCAACTGGAGTGCTTTCGAAGGCACTATCACTCCGGCTTACAGCAAGGTTGGCTCTTACGATCCTGACTTCTCTTGGAGCAACAGCTACGGACTTCCAAAGGCTACGCTGAACCTCAATTCCGGCGTAACATTCAATGCCGGCGCTTACAACGTGGAACTCGGCGACCTCAAGGGTGCGGGTGTTGTTTACGGCACTGGTACAATCACTTTTGGCGGTAAGAACAATGACATCTCATACTCTGGAACATTCTCTGGAAATCCTGCTGTAGTAAAGAAGGGTTCTGGCAAATGGACTATCACAAAGACTCTCGAGAACATCCGTTCGCTCACGATAAATGGCGGCGATTTCATACTCGCTCCTTCTGCTGGTGGTCGTGGTGTCACTGACTATACAAACGAGACCATCATCACTAAGCCTCTTACTGTTGCCATAGCTGGTACAATGACTGGTTTCGGCCACATCTCCGCGCTTACAGTCAACAACGGTGGTGTTGTGAAGGTAGGAAAGAACGCTACCCTCCGCACTGGTGCCATCTACACAAACGGCGCAGTCCAGGCAAACCAGGGCGCAGAGATTTCGTTCTTCATTGCAGATGCCAACAACAACGCATCTTCACGCTCATGGCTTGAAGTAACAGGCAATCTCACCGTTTCCGGCAAGATAGCAGTGGAACTGGCTTTTTCTTACGCACCACAGGTAGGTGATGCCATCACACTCTGGAACGTCACAGGAAACGTCAACATTGCCAACGCACAGTTCGACCTCCCTTCACTCCCTGCCGGCATGGCATGGGACGTAACAGGTCTCAGCGCAAAGCAGGGTGTCATCAAGATTGTTGCCGGTAGCACAGCCATCAAGAACGCACGTGCCAACGGTTCAAACAACAGGACACACAACCTCCGCGGCCAGCAAGTTCCTGAAAGCCAGAAGGGCATCGTCATCCGCAACGGCAGAAAGGTTCTCGTGAAGTAGCTTCACGAGAATCTCGTTACAACTCGTGATATGTCGTGATATGTCGTGATATGTCGTTATATGTCGTCATATCTCGTTATATCTCGTCATATATCGTAATATTACGAAATATCGAGAATCCGAAAATCCCAGTTTTAAAAACAATCCATGATAAAGAAAATATTTCTTGCAGCATTCTGCACTCTGCACACTGCATTCTGCATTCAATCACATGCCCAAGCCCCACAGGTCATGGAGGACGTAAACAAGGTTGTGGACAACACGCCTGACAGCATCGCGAAAGCCCTCATGGCACGTCCTGCTCCGGGCACTACGCGCAAGGGAAGCCAGCCTGTGCTCTTCCTCGTCGGCAACTCCACAATGCGCAACGGCACGCTCGGCAATGGCAACAACGGACAGTGGGGATGGGGATATTTTGCCCATAACTTCTACGACGAGAACCTCATTGCCGTTGAGAACCAGGCTCTCGGTGGAATGTCCACACGCACGTTCTACACAAAGCTATGGCCTGCCATCCGCGAGGCTCTCCGTCCGGGCGACTATGTGATAATATCCATCGGTCACAACGACGGCGGACCTATCGACGAAGGTCGCGCTCGCTCCGTGCTCTCAGGCGTCGGCAACGACTCGGTGAATGTCACCATCAAGGAGACTGGCGTCAAGGAAACCGTTTGGACTTATGGCGGCTATATCCGCAAGTATATTAATGAAACGCGCGCGAAGGGTGCCACTCCTATCCTTATGTCGCTCACTCCTCGCAATGCTTACGAGAATGGCAAGATCATCCGCAAGCCGCAAGGACCATGGCTCGATGAGGTTGGAAAGCAGATGAACGTCGCTTACATCGACCTCAACGAAATCTCCGGTGCCAAGCTTGATTCCTACGGCGAATGGAAGACCAACTACCACTTCACCTCTGCCGACAAGATCCACACGTCAAAGTTCGGCGCTGAGCTCAACGCTCGCTCCGCAGCAGAAGGTATCATGGCTTGCCAGCACCCTACCCTTTTCCCTCTCAAGGCGATGATGAAGAACGTCGCTCTGCCAGTTGTTGACGTAAAGCGTGAGGAAGGCAAGCCTGTAGTGTTCTTCGCAGGCGATTCCACGGTGAAGAATGCCGACAAGGACGACACTTCCATGTGGGGGTGGGGCTCAGTGGCTGCTACTGTCTTCGACACAACGAAGGTCACTCTCGCCAACTGCGCCATGGCAGGTCGCTCCACTCGCACCTTCCTAAACGAAGGTCGTTGGGAGAAGATATACAACTCCGTTCAGCCTGGCGATTACGTCATCATACAGTTCGGTCACAACGACATCGGCGACATCGACAAGGGCAAGATGCGTGGCGTCATAGCAGAGGCTAATGACACTTGCAAGGTGTTCTGCATGGAAGGCTCCAAGATGTACGAGGTAGTATATTCCTTCGGCTGGTATCTGAAGAAGTTCATCCAGGACGTCCGTGAGAAGGGCGGCACACCGATACTCGTTTCCCTCACACCACGCAACATCTGGAAGGACGGCAAGGTGGAGCGTCGCAACGACACCTACGGCAAGTGGTATCGTGAGGTAGTGGAAGAGACAGGCGTAGAGTTCATCGATGTCCACAACATCACCGCAGACTTTCTCGACAGGAAATACAAGTCTGCCGACAAGCCGCAGAAGGAGTTCTTCCACACCGACCACACCCATACTGGCAAGCGCGGCGCCATCCAGAACGCCAAGAGCTTCGCCAAGGGCTTGAAAGCATCAAAGTGCGACCTGAAGTATTACTTGAAGAAATAATATGTGAAGAAAGTTTGACAGACAGTCAGGCAGATTCACGTTCCCCCAAAAATTCCAACAAAACGGGCAGCTCATTGCGAGTTGCCCGTTTTTCGTATCTTCTGCCTTGCGTATATCTTGTGAAAAAAGCGTACAATTTGTGAAGTTCATGAATTGTACACAAGCATTTCACAATTTGTTCTCATTAGAAATTTGGCACCCCCTACCTTTGCAACCGTAAACACTAAAAAAACAAATCAAATCATTATGAAAACTTTCAAGAAAACACTCATGTCTGCATTTGCTATCGTGGCAGTAGCAAGCGGAATGGTAAGTTGCCAGCAGGATGACGACGACCTTTATTTGCCACAAGAACCGGACACTGCAAAGCAGCAGTTCACTGCCAGCAGCTATTCTTACACTCCCAACAATCTGGCTTTCAACTACGGCAATTTTGGCACGACGAATGCCGACCAGTATGTGCAGGACTGCAACTTCAGCCTTCGCAAGAATGCCGTAAGCTCGGAAATTGCCATAAGCGACCTTCTGGAAATGGTTGCTACCAAGGTGGCTACGGCTGCGGGAGGCAAGATTGGCGGTATGATATGGGAACTCATCTCTGATGGCGGTAAAGCCTCGCAAGACCATTCGGCAGAGATTCTCGAAGGACTCAGCGGCTTGCAGGAGCAGATGAAAGGCATAAACTCCATGATCCAGCAGCTCGAGGAGAAATGTGACCAAATGGAAGCAACGGCAATCTACAGGAAGCGCATGGAAGACTATCTCTACCTGAACGTCGTAAACCTCCGCGCCTATACAGACTTCTACGGATACCTGAGCAAGGGCGACTCGGTGAAAGCTTTCTCTGCACTGGAGGATTGGGCAGAAAAATCTGATTTGGGCATTAATGGTCCAACGTCAACATACGTCTATATGAACATGCTTGCACAAAAAGACAACTCGCAAGGCATGAACATGGCGCAGATTTACGACTACTGGGTATTCCAGACCACTCCTTGGGAACATCAGGGCTACCAGAAGCGCGAGCAGCTGCGTGCTGCAGACCTCGGTGTGGCAATGACCGGCTACCTTCTGGCTCAGGCATATTACTCACGCGTTGACAAGCCAAGTTCGCAGACCATGATAGATATAATGAACGAGTCGTTCAGGATCATGAAGGACTACTACGACAAGTATGGCAAGGTGGAACACCATGACGACAAGATCGTCTGCCAGATAAAGGATGCCCACATAGTCTTCGACAAGAGCGTTACTAAGCACGACCTCACCAACTTCCCTTGGTACAACCCGATAAAGGAGTGGCACTTCAGCAACTCTGATCTCAACAAACTCATGTTCGGACCTGTTCGTCCTGAGAATCAGATGACCTCAGATGAGGCTACCAATATCTTCAACTACTACAATTCGAATCCGGATTCCATCTACACCTTCAAGGACATTCTCGATGATGCCGGCTTCGAGCCAGATGTAGCCTATGCTACCAATGTGCCAAACGTAATGATTCTCTACACTGGCGCCAATTACAAAAGTGACGGCAAGACTTTCGAGAGAAACTACGACTTCTATTACAACAAGGCAATGATGATGAATGAGAGCAAATCGCCTATAAGAGATGACTTCCGCGTGGGTCGCATGTGGATAGAACAAAAAGGCATACCGCTCATTGATCCGTTCTATGTACTTCGCGCCTGGGTGGAAGGCATCACACCTGCCAACTACCAGTTCTACAGCACGCACATACAGAAACGCTATTCCGACATGAAGCCGTTCTAATGTTCAGCGAAGGCAAGGACAACTTTTTGGCAACGAAACGCTAATTCTTTTTACGAACACGAATTGCACGAATCGCACGAATGAGTATGGATAATGTATCAATAAATCAGACTTATTATACTTACTCAACTTTCCCACCTTTTATATAAATGTAACGAATTGAAATTCAGTTCATTTTTGGAAGAAGAACAAAAACAATAAAAACCGCATGAAATAGAAGATGGCTCTAACAAGCCATTGATGCTTTGCCCTCGTGATTTTCCTTGTGAGCGAGCTCACAGACAAAATCCCAAGAACAAACCATCACCCTAATGGGCTTACTTCTCTTTCATGCAAAAAACAGGAAAAACATTTTTACCTTCATCGTTGAGATCTAAATGATTGGTTTTTAATGTTTTTTCTTTTTGAAGTACAGTATGTTTCTGTTTGGCATTTCATGAGAGCTCGCTCTCAAGGAATGACGAACAGAAACATACGGAATCTTGCAAGAGATTCTAAATGGACTTCAAAAAGTGTTTTTCTTGTTTTTGTTAAAAGGGTGGGAAAGTTTAGTTATACTTATCACTACCATCAGGATTCGTGCAATTCGTGTTCAAAAGAAATGCCTATGACGCACACGAATGACCATGGATTGACCATGAATCTTATGTCATGAAAGCTTGCAAAACGGCAAAAAAGAGCTTGCAAAACGTCAAAAAAAGCTTGCAAAACGTATATAAATTAAGAGGGTATTCACATATTTGGAAATTTCTCTATATTTTTATGTCAAAAATATGTAAATTTGCGCACGAATTGAATAAATAGAAACTACTACATAAAATGAAAAAGATTCTTTTCTCTCTCCTGATGCTCTGCAGCATGACCGCGGCATGGGCTGGAAGTGGCGACGGTTCCAAGGAACATCCTTACGCTGGCGAATGGACTGTCACAGAAATGGCAGCCAAACTCAAGGCGGGAAACTATCTTGCGTATGATTGCGTGATAAATGTAGGTAACATTACTGTCACAGACTCTAAACTCAACGAGGTGGTTGCTACTAATAAGTCGCAATGGACTGTCGGTGAACTGATAGGCAGTTCATACACGCATCCATACTGCAGCTACTGTTTCTACAATGATATTTCAGAGCGACAGAAGCAAAAGTTCTTTGTGACTTCTGTTGACACCGAGAACCTCAGTACAGAAATGGTATGGTTGAAAATCAAGGGTCATTATACAGGCCAGTACACAGGTGCCGGTAATGGTTCGAGTGTCAATCCATATACTGGCAAATGGCACGCTGCAGATCTGGCAAAGCATCTCAAGGTGGGCGATCGCCTTGCGTATGACTGCGTTATCAAAGATGGCAGCATCAGTGTCACTGACTCCAAACTCGACATGAATATTGTGGCTCTAAGACAAGATTGGACTGTAGCAGAGCCGATAGGTGATAATCATTATAGTGCGTATAATGAATATTGTTCATTCAACAGCAATCTTGCAGACCGCAAGAAGCAGATGTTTACCATTACAGGTTTGAACAGTATAAATCCGAATGAAGAGCGTCCTTACATGATGATTACCGGCTACTATACAGGCATTTATAGCCGCGGTGACGGTTCGGCAGAGCTGCCTTATGCTGGCGATTCGTGGGCAAGCCGGGAGCTGTTGTCAATACTAAAAATAGGCGACCACTTGGATTACAGTTGTGTTGTTGATGGTGGAGAGATCTATGTTTATGACGATAAGCTGAATAATGCTCAAGTTGCTCATCGTGATTACGGTGAGAAATGGGTTGTTTCTGATGCCATTGACGAAACACCAAGCAATGAATATGAGGACTACTGCATCCATAATGGTCGTAATGACCGCAAGAAGCATACATTCCTCATCACTCAAATGGAAAAAACAAACATAGGAGAGATAGACGTTTACAAGATTACCGGTCACTATTCTGGTGCATACGAAAATACCTACCCAGACTATATTGACGTAAGAGACGGTTACGGACTGAAGAAGGTCATTGAGAGTGACAACTCTGCCAAGATTCAACTTAAGGCAGACATTGACATCAGTGACCTTGGAACCATTTGTGACTCTTTCAAGGGTAGCATCAATGGTTTGGATACAAAATATGTGGATCCAGATACAGGCGAGAAGTACGAAATGATGTTCACTATCTATGGTGGCAGGGAAGAGGGAAAGACACGCCCACCGATGTTCAATGAGACAAGAGGTGCGAAGTTTGAGAATCTCTTTTTCCATAGCTTCAATCTCCATGACAACGATCATGGCTATCTCGGTGCAATAGCCAAGAGTGTTCATGACACAGAATTCACGAACATTACACTCAATAGGGTACATGTATTCTCCGAAAAGACGTGTGTAGGCAGCATTGCTGGTCTGGCTTATGATTGTAAGTTCAATCAGGTTGTCCTTTCATACTGCGGTGTGAATACAGACTCACACTATGCAGGCGGTATGATTGCTTCTTCTGAAAGGAGCGAGTACAACAATTGTGTGGCCAACATGGGTTCTGGTGTCTTTGCTGATGGAACTCTCATTGCTGGTGGTGCCTATAGCGGCGGACTGGTGGGTGAGTCATACCACGATGTATTCACAGGCTGTATCAATATGGGCGTAGTTTCTGGCAACGAAGATTCGGTCGGCGGTATAGTAGGCATCTCTAGAGGTTTCACCACCTTTACTGGCTGTCAGAACTCTGGTTTGGTATTCCATGGCAATGAGGATGAATACAGTGAAATCTGTGATGATGTAGAAAAGTATATTAAAGAAAATGGGGAGTATATAGAACTGCTGATTGAGGAGATGGATCTTGACGGCATGGCTATAGGTAGCGCCGGGTTGACAACTGCAGCGTGTTTGGCAGGAGCTGCAGGCGGTTTTATTGGGTATGGCGTAGGACACGGTATTGCATGGTTCCTACTTCGTACCTTCTCTACTGATTTACTTTATTTCTCAGATTGGGGTGCAATCATTACTAATGGTTGTGGTCTAACAGTAGCGGCGGCGGCGGCCATCTTTGCCTATTTTGCTGTACAGGCTGCAGCAGGCCATGATGAGATTGGCGGTATTTGTGGCTATGCGAAGAATGGAGACAAGTTTGACATGTGTCTCAATGCAGGAAAGGTCAGATGTATACAACTGGAAGGCGGCTGCATCGTGGGACGAGCCAGCAACACCACTATCAATAACTGTTTCAATTCAGGTGAACTGGTAGGTGGCGACAAGCACCAGTGCGGCTCTATACTTGGTAGTGCAGAGGATGATACCAAGGTGACGAACTGTCTTTCTACATTCAGCCTCCCTATTGTTGGTAAGATTGATGGTCTTCATGCTGCTTCGGGCAACAACTATTGCCCACCAACGGAAAAAATCTTGTACTATAAAGGTTATGAGGGTGTCCCTCTGGAGGTTCTGGCTTCTGGCGTTGTTACCCGCTGGCTCAACGACGGTGTAGAGAACCGCGACCTTGAGGTGAAGCCATGGCGACAGAATCTTGTAGCGGTAGGAAAGAAGAAGATAGACGCTTTCCCAACAATCTTGAATCACGACGAAGTGACTTACGACCTCATTCAGAAAACTGTAATCACATCAGCCAAGGAACTCTACGACTTCTCACAGAAGCAATACACTGCCGAAGCAAAGTATGGTTCGCCAGAGTATGGCAGGTGGTTTGATTGCGTGCAGCTTGGCAACGACATCGACCTTTCTGAATACGAGAAATTCCCACCTATCGGTTCCTACGCACACCCTTATTGCGGCATCTTTGATGGTAACGGACATGTCATCAAGGGGCTCAAGGTGAATGTGAACAGTGAAACGCAGCCTAAATTTACTAACATGCAGGGTGCCGGACTCTTCGGCAATATAGGAATGCATGCAGAAATCCGCAATATCGTTGTTGACAAGAATTCCGTTATCACATCTGCATCCGACGCTGGTGCAGGAGGAATTGTAGGTACGGTATGGAACGGTGGAGCAGGCTGGAATGAGCCAATACAATATGGTCGCGCGATTATAGAGTACTGCGGTAGCGAGGCTACAGTCAATGCCCCAAAGCATGCCGGTGGTATCCTTGGTAGAATAAGAGAGGGTGAGTACGCATTGTCAAGTACACTAAAGACTGACATCAACTACTGCTACAGTACAGGCACCATCACAGCTTCCGAAGGTCATAGCGGTCTCCTTTGCGGCTACCTCAAGAACCATGCCAATGTCAGCAACTGCTGGAGTTCAGGCTGGCTGTTGTCTGGCAAAGAAGGGGTGAAACCTTATGACGATAACAACAACAAGTACTTTGCCGGTTTTGATGAAAAGCTCAACATCACGGACTGCTATGCCATTGAGCCTTCCGAAAATGTACAGAATGCGTCCTCTACTATATATCAGAATGGAGTAGAAGATGTGACGAATGAAGAAGCGGCAATAGGCAAACTCACAAACATTCTCATTCAAAGTTGGGGTAAATCTTTCTGGCAGCAGAATATTGGCACAGACCCATATCCTGTTCGTGGCGACAAGGGATTATACCAAACTCGCAACATCAAGAACCAGTACGGTACAGTTTGCTTACGATTCCCATTAAAGTCTGACGACAAGGTAAGCTACTACCAATTCGTCAAGGATACTAAAGAAGATGGCGACATAAAGCTGAACTTTGAGTATGTAGATGAAGTGGCTCCTGGCACACCAGTCTTGTTCCGCGCAGCAGAAGTGAAAGATGCTACAGCTGACGAAACTGTAGAGGTCTGCTTCAACAATGGAGGCGATGGATTCGCCGCAGTGCCTGTTCCAGCTCCTGTAACTACTTGGCAGTTTGAAGGTACATTTAAGCAGGAGAGCTTTGAGGGCAGTTCTGCAAAGAGAATTTATTATATCTCTGGCGACAAAATCCGTAATGCACAGAAGACGACCATCGCTCCATACCGCGCTTATTTTATCGGTCCAAGTGTAGATAGACTCACAGCAGCTGGCGCAAAGTCTATCAGCTTCGTGATAGAGGACGAGGACGGCGAAGTCACAGCGATAGAGGTTCCAGAGCTTGACACATTCCTTTCACAGGAAGGATGGGATAGAGCATCTTTCAACCTCGCAGGTCAGAAGGTGGACGAGAACTACCGCGGCATCGTGATCAAGAACGGAAGGAAGGTCTTGAGGAAATAGAATGTAAAATTGTCGGAAAATAACTCATAAAATTGTCATACGTGACAAAAACAATACATAATCTACATGTAATTATGAAAAAGATATATCGCAAACCAACAGCAAAGAGAATCGTCATCGAAGACAGCTTGCTACAGAGCGGAAGCCCATTCGACCCAGCGAAACCAGTAACACTGAACTTTGACCTCGACTACATAGAGGACGAAGGCTACGCAGATTAAAACAAGGATTCTACCAAATTCTACCAAAATTTACTAAAATCCGCAAAAGACAACTGCGAGTAACGTAACATAACGAGGGGAGGGCGTGTCAGAAGCATCTGACACGCCCTCCTTTTTTATTGGACTTTACCCTACAAACTGCAGGACTTTTTATGCCTATTCCTATGAGTTACGAAAAAGTTTGTATACGAACTTTTTCAAAAGTCCATGAGTTGTGGAATGAAACTCATAGAGTCTTGTTTAAAGAGTAAGGGAGTTATTATACAAGAGGAAGACAAATAAAAATGAAAGTTTTTGGACTTTCATTTTGTTTTTCGCTCACTTATTCGTAATTTTGACTTGCGTCTAAATTACTTTCGTTCGGAAAAACCCAAATAAATTTGGTTTTTCGCTCACTTATTCGTAATTTTGCAGCCATTATGGTTAGATTTATGGCAATAGGAAGTGGCAGTTGCGGCAATTCGTACCTGCTGATGACAAACAACGACAATCTGATGATTGACGCTGGCATCGGCATACGAGCCGTAAAGAAATGCTTCTCTTCCAACCACATGAAGATAACGAGCCTACAGCGAATACTCATAACTCACGACCATGCCGACCACGTCAAGGGTGCGGGCTATGTGGCTGTGGAAGCGGAATGCCCGGTATATGCGACGCAGAAAGTGCATCGGGGCATCTACGAGAACTACAGCGTAGCGAAGAAGATTCCGATGGACAGTCAGATAAGCATAGAGAAAGAGCAGCCTGTCACCTTAGGCGACTTCACCATAACGCCTTTCCATGTGCCTCACGACAGTCCGAGCTATGACAACACGGGCTACAAGATAGAGGTGGAAGGCATCGTCTTCAGCATCGTTACCGACTGCGGGCACATCACCGACCGCATAGCAGAGGTAATCAGCGAGAGCGACTATCTCGTCCTGGAAGCCGACTATGACGAGGAAAAACTGAGCAACAACTACCACTACAACCACACTCGCGTAAACTTCAAGACCATCGTTGACGGAGAGCTGAAAATGCAGACGAAGACCTTGGCTGACAGAGTATCATGCGACACGGGGCATCTATCCAACCGACAGTGTGCGGAGGCATTGGCACAAAACGCAAGCGACAAACTCAAGCACGTATGGCTCTGCCACCTCAGTGAGGAGAACAACAGCAAGGAATGTGCCCATAATGCGGTAAGCCAGATTCTGGAAAGCAACGGCAAGACCGTTGGCACGGACTTCAACCTCACCGTACTTGACAGGAAAGAGCCAAGCGAGATTTTTGAATTAAGATAAAGAGATGCTCCGATTCATATCCATAGGCAGCGGCACAAGCGGCAACTCCTACTTGCTGCTTACCGATAGCGACAGTCTGATGATTGACGCGGGTATCGATATGGACCTGCTAAGGTTGCATTGCAGCAATATGGGGGTTGACCTGTCTGCCATAAAGCGTGTGCTGATAACGCACGAGCATGTGGACCACGTAAAGTGTGTGGGAGAACTGTCGGAAGAATGCGGAGCGCTGATCTATGCCACGGAGGCTGTGCATGCCGGCATAAACAGCAACTCACGCGTGGGAAAGAAAGTGGAAGAGAGGCAGCAGGTTGCCATAGCAAGAGACACCACCCTGCAATTGGGCGACTTCAAAGTGACTCCCTTCCTCGTTCCCCACGACTGTTGCAGCGAAGACTGCGTAGGCTACATCATCGAGATTGAGGGTGCCATATTCAGCATCATCACTGACTGCGGACACATCACGGAGCGCATAGGCGAAATCATCGGCGAAAGCAACTATCTCGTAATAGAGTCGAACCACGACAAGGAGATGCTTCTAAACGGTGACTATCCTGACGCATGGAAGGAGAAGATACTCAGTGGAAGAGGGCATCTTTCAAATGCGCAGTGTGCGGAAGCGCTCGTAAGCTACGCCACACCCGAACTGCGTCACGTATGGCTCTGCCATCTCAGTGAGGAGAACAATCACCCGGAACTGGCTCGCAAGACCATAGAATACGAGCTGCGTCGAAACGGCATCATTGCGGGCAAGGATTTCCGTCTTGACGTACTGAAGCGAAAACAGCCAATGGCGTTTGACCTGAAAGACTAATCCATCAATTTATAAACATTAACCAAATAATAACAATTATGAAAAAGTTTCTTTCTATTATCGTACTGCTCGTAGCATTCGTATCGATGGCTGCAGCGCAAAGAGTTACATGCCGTATAGACGGTCCTGCAAATGTTCGCCAGTCAGCATCCGGCAGTTCAAAAGTCATGGGTAGCATACGCAATGGCAGCATTGCAGAAGTGTCACACGCAAGCGGCGACTGGTGGTACATCCACAATGTGTATTCAAGAAATGGTGGCAGCGCATATACAGGCTATGCTATCGGCTACTACACTCATCGCCAGAACCTCATCTTCGACAATGGCAGAACAAGCAGCAACAATGGTGGCAACAGCAGCAATCCATTCAGCAAATTGTCAAGCAAGGTATGCTCACAGAGCGAGATTTACGCAATGTGCAAGAACGGCATAACACTTCGCATCCTGCGCAACTCCATTTACGCTCGCCACGGCTATATCTTCAAGGACCAGAGCCTTGGCAACTACTTCAAGCGCTACAGCTGGTACAAGCCACGCTACAACAATGTCAACAGCATGCTGTCTTCCATAGAAAAGAAGAACGTGCAAACCATCTCAAACATGGAATAAGCCCTATAGATATTTCCGAACACTAATTCTCATAGTGTTCGGAAATTTGGTAATAATATGAGCAGGTGATGTTTCAAAGGTTTATCTCATAAGACCTTGGCTATTCGCTTTCGTATGAACATTGTGTTGAGAATGACGATGAAAGCGAGTGCAATTGTTACTACTACGAATGTCACCAAGACTGTGCCGCCGTCCATCTGCGGATAGATTTCTGCGAGGAAGCCAAGATAGTACCTTCTGACTATCCACAGGCAGAGCAAGGCTATGACGCAGACTGCCATGTTCAGGCTTGTAGCCAAGGCTATGTATGGCGCCGAAACCTGCTTTTCCGTATAGCCCAGCAGCAGGAGTGTCTTCAGTTTCTCGATGTTCTTCTGCACAATGAGATAGATGCTAAGCATCAGCATGAAGAAAGCGAGCACGCAGACCATTGCGCCCACGAACATCACTACGACGATGATGGTCTGGAAGAGCCAAGAGAGTTTGCCGGACTCTATGTTGTCATTCTCCGTCTGAAAGCCATGAGCCTGAAAATATTCGCCAATCCTCTTGTCGGCAGGATTGCTCAGCTTTATTATCATTCGCGATGGCAACACCTTTGAGCCGTCGGAATATCGCTCGTTCATAACTTTCATGAACGAAAGCGGCACGAGAATTGTATTAAGACGATTGCTGAAGCCAACGATGCGGGCTGTCATTCGTTCCGTCTCGCCCCTGACTCTCTTGTCTGCAATGAATATCGAGATAGGCATCATGCTTATCATGCCTTCCGTTATCTTAGGAAGTCCACGCGTTTGCGCAAAGCCAAAGTTATAGAGATTCAGGTAGTTTCGTGGCAAGACGATGGGAACAGTCTTTCCTTCCTCATATTGCCAATCGTCCTTGTCGATGTCCACAAACTCGTCAGGCACAGACTCGAAGAACATCTCCGTGCCATATTGCTGGTTAGTGCCCGGTATCACTATTGCTGCCATCACCGAGAAATTGGATGCAGTGAACTCCCCCATCTCAGCCACGAAAGGCTGTTTTCGCAAATCTTCCGTTTCCTTCTCATCAAATCCCGTGGCATTGTCGCCAAGGTTTGAAAGAATGGAAGTCCCCTTTGTTATCACGACGTATTCCGGCTTCAGAATGCCTTCGTCGTCATTGAGCAGCGGATCCATGTCACAATAAAACTGCACGGCAAGCACCAGCAGGAAGAATCCGAGCAGGTTGGCAAAGAAGAATGCACAAATCTGCGTAATGCTAATATTCTTTAATAATAATGAGCGCATGCCGTTATAGTTTTAGTATTTTGTCGTATTTCATTGGCAACGACTTGCCTATGCTTGTCACGATAACGCCGGCACCAGTCTTTTCCTTGTGCTTGCTGATGATGTCAGCCATTATCTCCGCATTCTTGTCGTCGAGATGACTTATAGGTTCGTCGGCAATGAGGAAGTCGAACGGCTGCACAAGAGCCCTGATGAACGCCACACGCTGCTGCTGACCGTAGCTCATCTGTCCGCAAGGTCGATTCTTCTGGTCGGCAATGCCAAGCAGAGCGAACAGTTCGTCGACATCGGTTTCCGTGTAGTTGGTAAGTTGTTGCTTTATGTCCAGGTTCTTCATTGCCGTCAGTTCAGGAAAGAGCCTCAGTTCCTGAAACATCATGCTTATGGATTGCTTGCGAACCGTTGCCCAATCTTCCTTGCCAAGGCCATTCACGTCCTTTCCGTCGAAGAGAATCCTGCCTTGATAGTCTTTCCTATAACCGAAGAGAAAGGCTGCAAGAGACGATTTTCCCTTGCCCGATGCTGCTTCAACAAGGACGGTTTCGCCCTTGTTGAAGTCCACTCTTTTTAGCCAGATATCACTTTCAAGCGTGGCAGCCCGAGCCGCAAACACGTTTGGCAGCAGTCTGTCTATGGTTATCTGATTCATAACTATTAGATGTATTCCGCATTAATCCATGGAAGCAAAATCCTCATCGTAATCAGCTACTGAATCAATATCTTCATATTCTTCAGCTTCATCATATTCGTATTCATCATCTTCTTCCATGGAAGCCCATTTTTCGCTTTGCTCTTGCTGGTAGTTCATGTAAATATCGAAGATGTTCGAAATGATGGAAACAGCATAGTCGCTATCATTCTTGTACTTGATAGAGAAATGACACTTGCCATCAGTGCCAGCCTTCATGATAGCCACCTTGAACTGCTTCATTATATCAACAGCCAACTTTCCTTCCGAATTGTCATTACCGCTGACAGTAGGAATAAGCTTTGCGATGTTAGGGATATTCAGGATGTAGAGAAAACTGCTGTTCTTGATGTCACTCATATAGCTGTCAAGTGCAGAAGATTTCTTGGCGTACGGTGCGTTTGCATTTGTAACGAACATGTTATTGCCATCCTTGACACCCATCTTTGCGTATGTTGTTCCCTCTGCTGCAATGATATAGTCAGAGCCATTCTGCTTTACAAGTCCGCCGATCATAGGATTCTTGCCCTTGATGATGTCCAGAACGTTCTGGAGATACTTCTCGTTCTTCACCTGGGCATTGAAGTACATGGTAGGAATGTTGTTTTCCTGCAATTCCGAAGTCACGCAGAATGCCATGTCACCATCGAGGTCGTTGACGAAATCCGCGAGTTTCACGCCAAGCTGCTTCTCCACCTTCTCAATGGCTTTCTTCACATTCTCGATGTCGTTGAGCATGTTAAGGATCTTCTCTCCGTGAAGGTTGAAGCCTACCCAAACGAGATAATCCTCTGGAACATTCTCTGCATAAACGGCATCCATTGATGACAAACACTCCTTCCCCTGCTTCATTCTCTCTGCGAAGCGCTTATTTTCACTATACACCTCGGCTATCAAGGAAGTCTCGCCCTGCTTTACTTCCCAGCTCATAGCGACAGAAATGTCCTTCAGGCGCATGCCGTAAAGCTCCTTCATCATGTTGTCAGCCTCAGTAGTATTTGGAATGCAACCATAGTTCAAGTCAACAGCCACCTGACCGCCAACGCCCTGAAGCTTGTCCCATCTTTCTGTCTTGCAATATCTTTTGCCGGAATCCTGGTCTTTCCATTTCAGTACATTTGACTCAGCATCGCCACCGAAAGAAATGATGAGCATGTCGCTGTCGTATGCAAAGGCGAATTCTGATGTAGCGTTCTTGCTTTCCACCCAGTTCATGCCGTCATGCTCCACGATATTCATTTTCTCGTTTACTTCCTCCGAAAGCATCTCGATGGTTTCCTTCACGTTGTCTTGCTTGTACATGCCTACAACGAGAGCACCACACTCTTCACCCTTCTCAAGGTCGGCAAAAAAGTAAGCATCCTTGTCCAGGCGGAGACCGAGACTTGCAGGATCATCCTGAATGCGCTTCAGGAGTTTCGAGTTGCTTGCTTCCTTGCCGGCACTGTCCGTAAGTTTCTTCAAGATCTTCTTGCCTTCATCGCTGTTAAGGCCAGAGCCCTCGGCGAAGTCTGCCACATTCATTCTGACGACAACGTCTGCGCTCTCCGGAATTACGTTCACGTACGCGTCAGAACCACCAAGAAACATAGTGCCCAGAGCTACTACTCCTGCACCCACTGCGGCACCTACAGTTCCGTACAGTGCCTTCATTTTAGCTGATAGATTAGAAAATGACATAATGGAAAATTAGGTATAAATTAGGTTTGTGTGATAGTAAATCTATGTTGTTAAGATAAAATTTCCAATCGCAAAGATGAGAAAAAAAACACAAATAATCGGTGTCGCATTGATTTTTTCCATTTTTTAGCGAAAGTTTCCTTGTCGTTTATCTTATTTAAGCAAAAAAAGTGTAACTTTGCAACCAAATACAACTTATAACTGACTCTAATTTAATCTCAAAAACTATATGAAAAAAACACTTGTGCTCCTCCTTGTTGCATTATTGGCAACAGGAGCATTTGCTGCTAAGAAAAAGAAACAGCAAGCAGCGAAGCCTGTTCTCACTCAGGCAGAGTATAACGCTCGTGGAGAGCAGATCGTAAAGGAAGCCATCGGCAAACTCACTCTCGCTGAGAAACTTGCTCAGCTCCAGTCGGGTTCCATCTACCTTCTTGAGCAGATGTCTGACGCTGAGGGAAATCTCTCTACAGACTCTCTCCGCAAGTATTATCCTAACGGCGTTGGCTTGATGAACATTGACTTCGCTCTTAGCAAGACTCAGGAGCGCTATTGCCGTCAGCTCAACTCCCTAAAGGCTTACAACGCATCTCTTCCCCACTCTATTCCAATCCTCTTCATCGGCGAAGGTCTTCACGGACTCATGGGCAACAATGCAACAGTCTTCCCACAGGCTATTTCTCTCGGTTGCTCGTTCGACACAGCGATGGTGAAGAAGGTTTACGATGCTACTGCCCTTGAGGCTCACTCTCGCGGCATCCGCATGTTCTTCTCTCCTATCCTCGATCTCGCTCGTGAACCTCGTTTCGGACGTATCGAAGAGATGTATTCTGAAGACCCTTACCTCTGTGGTGCTCTCGGTTCTCAGGCTGTTCGCTCTTTCCAGAAGATGGGTAGCAACGGCGAACTCTACATGGCAGCAACCCTCAAGCACTACATGGGTCACGGTCAGGTGGAAGGTGGTCGTAACGTGGCTGCTTATCCAGGCAACTACAACGACCTTCTCAACAATCACGCTCTTCCATTCGAGATGGCTATCAAGGCTGGAACTGCTTGCGTGATGCCTGCTTACAACGATGTTTGCGACATTCCTGTCACTGTAAACAAGTTCCTCCTTCAGGATGTTCTTCGTGGCAAGCTCGGTTTCAAGGGCGCTGTAATCTCCGACCAGAATGCCGTTGACGTTGTTAATACAGTAAACCACATCGCACCTTCTCTTCAGGCAGCTGCTGAAATGGCTATCAAGGCTGGTATCGATGTTGACATCATCGGTTCTGAAGGTACTTACCAGATGCTAAAGGAGTCTGTTGAATCCGGTCGCGTACCAATGTCTGTCATCGACAACGCGCTCTATAATGTATTCATGGTAAAGTATCGTCTCGGACTTTTCGACGAGGATGAGCCTGCAGACATCAAGTACATGCAGTCCGTCAACAACTGCGCTGAGCATAAGGCTGTGGCTCGCGAGGCTGCCCAGAAGACAATGGTTCTCCTTGAGAACGACGGCGTTCTTCCTCTCGATGGCAGCAAGAAGCTTACAATTGCCGTTATGGGACAGAACGCAACAGAACTTCCTTACGGCGGTTATACAGCAGAACCTAAGTTCCCTGGTGTTACAATCCTCGACGGTATCAAGAACTATGCCAAGGGCAAGAACATAGAAGTGCTCTACTCACTCGGTTGCCAGTACTCTGTTACTCCTGGTCAGTGGTGGGGCAACAACAACAATGACCTTCAGACAAAGGAAGTCAACGACCAGCTTCTCCGTGAGGCTATCGAGGTTGCGAAGAAGGCTGACGTTGTTGTGCTCTGCGTAGGCGAGAACGAAAGCTTCTGCCGCGAGGCTTGGGGCGAGATATTCCACGTAGGCGACCGTGACGACCTTCACATGCTCGGCTATCAGGATGAGTTCATCGAGGCTATCAAGAAGGTTGGCAAGCCTGTAGTGACAATGGTCACTGGCGGTCGTCCTCTCCTTCTCAACAATGCAAAGGCAAACTCAAACGCTCTCGTTCAGTGCTTCTACATCGGCGAGGAAGGCGGTAATGCAGCAGCAGACCTTCTCTTCGGCGAGAAGAACTTCGAGGCTAAGCTCTCTGTTTCCATGCCACGTTCTACAGGTTCTCTTCCTTGCTACTACAACCGCAAGCCAAACCGTTTCCGCTCTTACATCTACGAGCCAACAGACGTTGACGAGCACTGTCTCTATCCTTTCGGCTACGGCAAGAGCTACTCTACTTTCGAAATCTCTGCACCAGTGGCAAGCAAGTCAAAGTATTCTTCCATCGAGGACATCAAGGTTACTTGCAACGTAAGGAACACTTCCGACAAGGACGGTGCCGAGGTTGTCCAACTCTACATCCATGACGAATATTCCAACAGCGTTCGCCCCGTAAAGGAAATGCGCGGTTTCCAGAAGGTTTACCTCAAGGCAGGCGAATCAAAGGACGTTGAGTTCACACTCTGCAAGAACGACCTCATGTACTACGACTCTACACTCGAAAAGGTCTTCGAGCCAGGAGAGTTCAAGATCATGGTCGGCAACAGCAGCGTGAACGTCAAGGACTGCATCGTGACTGTGGAATAATATTTTTACTCAAATGTTTCTCTCCTCGCTTACTCTGCTATGCGGCATGACTTTCCTTTCGCCAGAGAGGACTGATAGCGTTGACTTTAACGACGCTACAGAGCTTGTGGCTGATAGCGTGGTGAGTGAGGATGAAGAACAGCAAACTAAACGATGGTGGGCGGCAGGAGCTGAGGTCATGGCTGTCAACGTGGGGAATGTGCTCATCAACAGGTATGTGTTCGACTTCGACTATTCGCATATCAGTTGTTCCACTATCAAGAACAATCTCAAGCGTGGACCTGTATGGGATAACGACGATTTCGTAATCAACCAGATTGGACATCCTTATCAAGGCAGTTTCTATTATAGTGCATCGCGTGCCAACGGATTGAACTATTGGCAGTCGCTGCCTTTTACAGTACTTGGGTCGCTTTCGTGGGAATTTTTCTGCGAGAGCGACCCTCCTGCTATCAATGACATCATCACAACTCCCATCGGAGGCGCTGCTCTTGGAGAGATGACATGGCGTCTGTCCGACCTTGTGCTTGATGATAGCAAACGCGGTTTCCAGCGTCTGTGGCGTGAGGCTGCGGCATTCGCAATCAATCCGATGCGAGGCTTCAATCGCATATTCTATGGTGATGCCTGGCGCCTCCGTTCAGGTCATCACAAGTATCATAGCGCAGAAGATTTCCCTGTACGTTTTGCAGTAGGAACTGGTTTCCGACATCTGAACAACAGGTTTGATGTTGCCAATGGAGCAAACAATCTTCAGATACATCTCGGATTGGAATATGGAGATGCATTCAGCGAGGAAGACACTCGTCCGTACGATTATTTCCAACTTGAAGCCAAGTGTGGACTTTTTGGCAACCAACCTATCATTGAGCAGTTCAGTGCCTTAGGTCGCATATATGGCAGCATGAAGACTACGCGAAAGGGAACACAAGTGCAGTATGGCGTATATCAGCACTTCAACTACTACGACAGCAATGACATAGAGGGTGACGCAGACGATACACACATTCCTTACCTCGTCAGCGAGACGGCATCGTTCGGTCCGGGTGTGATACTCAAGGTTCCGTTGTCGCACGATAGCCATCTACTTCATTCTGCCCATCTCTCGGGCGTTGCTCTCGGTGCCGTAAAGAGCGACCATTACAGTATCCTTGACCGTCGCTATAACCTCGGTAGCGGTTACAGTTTCAAATGGGGAAGCATGTTGCAGATGGGTAAAGGAACAGGAATAGGTGTAAGCCTGAACCACTATCATCTGTTCACGTGGAAGGACTGCGACGAGTCGTACATCGATTCTGGCAGCGACCTGCACTTTCTTAATTCCCAAGGCAACCGAAGCAACACCCTTATGGACATTGCCCGGCTGACCTTCTCGCGTCGCATCTACAGGAATGTGGTGTGGCTTGCAGACGCAGCTTACTATTACCGCAACACCCGATACAAGAGCTTTGAGCGCGTCAGTTCACACTCATTTGAACTCGGCACTTCGCTGATGTTATGGCTGTAAAAAATAACTTTTTATAGACCTTTTTCAAGAAAAACACATAGCAAACGCACTTTTTTTCACAGGTGTGACACGATTTGTCACACCCTTAGTCGTACCTTTGCACCCGAATTTAATTCAGTAAATTGTAAATTGTAAATCCGTAAACCTGTAAACACACAAGATGAACGTCATAAAAAAATATATTTGGCTCCTACAGAAACTCCAACAATACGGAGAACTGACACAAAAGGATTTTGACCGCCTTTGGCAAAACAGCAGTCTCAGCGAGGGCAATCCGCTGGACAAACGCAACTTCCAACGGTGGAAAGAAGCAGCAGAAGATTTGTTTTCCGTAAACATTGAATGCAACTGCTCACAGGGTTACAAATACTCCATCAAGGAAAACAGCAACGACGAGGTAACAAACTGGCTGCTTCACACCATGCCTGTCAGCATCCTTTTGGAAGAATACAAAGGGCAGCACGACTCTATCATCCTGGAGAAAGTGCCATCTGGCGAATCGCATCTGGGGATAATACTCGATGCAATAAAATACGGTAAGCAACTAAAGGTAACCTACCACAACTTCCACAGCGAGAAAGCAAACCCTCAGGCACTGGTTAATCCACTCTGCGTAAAGCTGTCTGACAGGCGCTGGTACGTGCTCGTTGACTTTGCTGAGAAGGAAAACTACCGTCGCATCATGGCATTGGACAGGATTGTCAATATAGAACTTCAACGAACATCCTACACCATGCCGGAGAATTTCAACGCAAAGACGTATTTCAATGACAGCTACGGCATTACGGTAATGCCAGAAGTGCCTACGGAAACCGTTGTGCTTAAAGTGCCGGCGGCATCTGCGCCTTATCTCAGGGCATTGCCTTTCCACCCTTCACAGCGTGAGATAAGAAAGGAAGATGACCATGTCTTCATGGAATATCGCCTGAAGATCACAGACGAACTTGCCTTCGCATTGCTGAGACACGCTGTCAGAAGCGAGATCGTAGAGCCTCTTTCGCTTCGGGAGAAGGTGAAGGAACTCGCAAGTCAGATCTTGGAGAAGCATAATAATCAATAACATAACCAATAATAAACAAAACAAGAACTATGGAAAATGTTTTCAAACCAGAGTTTGACGGCAAGGGCATCTGGATGTATTGGCCAGACGACAACGCAAGTATGTTCAAGGAAAATGTAGAGAAGGGCTTCATGGCATGCGGTCTTCCTGATGCAGACAAAGACCTTGGCGACCTTGACCAGATTGGTCTCAGAAGAATCAAGGCTACCGTAGATGCCATGTATGGCAAGTCAAATCCTGCGGCAGTCAAGCTGATGACGGACATCTACTCCCGAGTTGACGAGGGTGATTTCGTCATTGCACGCAACGGCTTTGACACCATCGTCGGCATCGGCATCGTCACAAGCGGCTATTACTACGACGAAGAGCAGCCGCTGTTCAACCATTGCCACAAGGTGGAATGGATAAACACCGACACATGGAGGTTCCCAGAAGAGCTGAAGCGCGGTGGCAAGTGGCACAGAGTGACACTCATCGACCAGCACTATCGCTACATCGCAGAGGAACTGATCACCGCCATCTGCGAGGGCAAGAGCGAAGAAGAATGAAGAGCAATCATCAGTCGCATGAATCTTGAAGAAATGAGGCCACAAAGTCCAAAGAGCAACAGCTCTCACAACCATACAATACCTTTACAAGCGCTACTTGTTTGGTCCGAAATGCCAAGTCATTTTTTGTTGAAATCTCCATGACTTTCGCATCGTATCTCTATGAGTTAGAAAAAAATTCGTATACAAACTCAGTGCGAGTTTGTATACGAATTTGGTTTGAGTTTGTATACGAAATTTTTCAGGACTCCATAAGAAACGGTTTGGAAGTCCATGGGTTTGGGGTAAAAATCCCTACTGATACTGCCTGATTCTCACATCGATACCACTGTTGTCAAGGAGCTTCTGTGCCTGCTGGATATCAGTCTTGCCATAATGATAAGGGAAAAGCACCTTCGGACTAATAGTCTTTGCAGCCTCTGCCAACTGCTCTGGAGTCATGGTGAAAGGCAAGTTGCATGGAAGGAACGCCACGTCAATATCCTTTATCGTCTGCATCTCTGGAATAGGTTCTGTATCACCAGCAATGTAAATGCGCAGGCCTTCAATGGTCAATACATAACCGTTGTCACGACCTTTAGGGTGAAACTGCTGCTTGTCGGCAGAGATGTTATATGCAGGAACAGCCTCAACCTGCCAAGCACCAAGGGTCTTGCTGTCGCCATTCTTCATCACATCGCCCTTGCCGCCAAGGATTTCGCTGCTGCGAGGATTTGTGATAAGCACAGTTCCTTCCTTGGTAAGTTGCTCAATAGCTTTTGCATCAAGATGATCTCCATGCTCATGTGTTACAAGGATATAGTCGGCTTTTGGCATTGAAGTAAAGTCTGTGACAGGTTGAATCTTGTCTGTTACGGGGTCAACATATATCCACTTGTCACCGATATTGATGCTGAGAGTGCCGTGCTTTATGCAATGCACAAGAACATTGGTGCCTTTATCGGTACAGAAAACATCCACTTCTTCCTTGGTAACAGCCTTTCCAGCACCTTGCCAACCTGTGATGCCAGAATTCAGTTCCACCACCTTGTAGCCATTCTTCACAAGAATATCGCAAGCCTTCTTGCTTCTATTGCCACTGCGACAATAGACCGCAACGGTCTTGTTCTTGTCAAGTGCTACGAGTGTACGCTGCTCAAACTCAGGCTGTTTCACATCGATGTTTATCGACTGGGCAATATGCCCTTCCAGAAACTCTTCCGATGTTCTTACGTCGAGACGTACTACGCCCATGTCGGCAATGGTTTTCTCAAATTCTTCCACTCCAACACTTGCCCAATTATTGGTGGTTGTTGACTGCGCATTGCATCCAAGCAATGTCATCAGCGAAGCAAAAATGCTCATGATCTTCGTTCTCATATATTATGTATTCTGTTTATTTTTACGTCCATAGCATGTTAGTCGCAATGGAAGGAAACAAAAAAAGGCGGGCATCACTGCTCACCTTTTTATTGTACTATTAACCTTAATTGTTTCCTATTGCTACTAACTGTGTAGCTTTGTTTTTCGGATGCAAAATTATAAAGAATAATTGTAACAATTACAAATATTTCAAAAAAAATATTTCCATATTGATTTGCATTATCAAAAAAAAGTGTAATTTTGCAAACTAAAGCTTACAAACATGAGAAAAAGAAGAATTTTTAGTGCCATTTTGCTAATTGCATGTTGCATTTTAGCATATAATATCCTTGATTCATTTATACCAGGAGAGGTAGGAAGCAAGAAGGCACAGGCAGTAAATCTTGACGATGTGGACAACTGTCGCCAACTCGGAGGCTACATTACACTCGATGGAAAGACCGTAAAAAGCAACGTCCTTTTCAGAAGTGGCAAGCTCTCGAAACTGGAAGAAGACGGTCTCGAGGCGTTCTACAAGATGAACATTACGGACATCATCGACCTTCGCATACCGGAGGAAGTGAGCCATCGACCTGACCCGAAGCTCGACAAGGCAAAGACACACGTCATAAACCTTGCTGATACGGCAAGCACGTTCTATATGTATTCCGTGCTTGGCGTAAAGACGAACTCAGGTAACTACAAGGAGATTCTTGACACCATTGCCAAGACGCCTATGAATCTCGGCGAGATGTACGTCGAAGGCATCATTGACAGCGACTATGGAAGGAAAGCCTTGAAGGAGATTTTCAGCGTGTTTGTCCATCATAAGGATGGTGCTATCCTATGGCATTGCACGGGCGGAAAAGACCGCACGGGCATCGTTGCGGCACTGCTTCTGAGTGCTTTGAACGTGGACAGAGAGACCGTTCTCAACGACTATGAGCTGACTAACGAATTCGTTAAGGGTCAGCGCATTGGCATGAAGATAGTTTCCCTCTTATATTCCGACGATGAGAAGGAGGAAGAACGTGTGGCAACAATAGCCGGCGTGAAGCGGGATTTCATGCAGAACGCCCTGAATCACATAGACAAGAAATACGGCGGGCCTATCAATTTCCTCAAGAATCAAGTTGGCCTAAGCGAAGAGGACATTCTTACTTTAAGGACAAAATACTTGGAATAGAAACCAAAGCACTACACTTATTTCTGCAAAAATAGTTTTACTCTTGATTAAAATTCAGCATAATATATGCGATTTATTGGCAAAAATTTCAAGAATAAATCATATTTAATTAACTTTGTACCGAAATATGTAACCCAATAATCGGAATTATTAACCTTATAAAATATAAATAAACTATGAGTCAATATCTTCTTGGTTTTGATGTCGGCACATCTTCAGTAAAGGCATCTCTCGTTGATGTGGAAACTGGCCAGATGGCTGCCACTGCTTTCTACCCTGAAAAGGAAGCTACTATCATCGCTGTTCAACCTGGTTTCGCAGAGCAGGAGCCTCACACTTGGTGGGAGTATGCTAAGCAGTCGGTAAAGAAAATCATGGCTGACGCCAATGTTACAGGCGAAGACATCAAGGCTATC
>JAZRXS010000045.1:0-10234 GCA_045600325.1 Prevotella sp. | reverse complement strand
CTCTTCCTGTCCATCGTTGCAAGATCTCTTTCTTTTGAAGAGGGGCAATGAATACATCATTTGCCAATCGCTTCATGCTTGAAGTAACAACAACGGAATATCCACCATCTCGATGATGTGTTATTCTTGCTTTTAAGTCATCTGCACACATCAAGTCCTTCATTGCAGATTCTGCAACGTCCCATTTAATGAGTGGTGAAGCATTCTCCAAAGGCTCATTCAATGGCATAAACTTGCTATCGCTATTGTCTTTCTCGTAGAAATCACTCAGAAATTGAGCAGATCTTGTATTTCCATACTTGTATTTGAGTCCTAACAAGAACTCGCCATTCCGTTCAAATGCTGATGTGGTAGCATTGGCAGAACCGAGATACAGGTATTGTTCGTTACGACCATTCCATACATGATACATTTTGGCGTGCAGATCCATTCCTCTGCTTGCCAAGTCATCCAGCGTTACGTAGATACCACCTTTATTGCAGAACTTCTCGAATATGCCTCTGTCCACATACTCTTTACGGGTGATAAGAGTTCGGTTATATCTGTTTTCTGGGTTAAGTCTTGACAACATGGTCTTGTCCAGGAATGGAGAGACAATGATGCTTTCAGTACCAACAAGATAATCCTCTACTTGCCCCAAGCCAAAGTCATAATCAAAAAGGTAGGGGAAGAAGTCATAATCTTCAAATGGTGCATCGACCTCGAATTGTTCTACTCGCTCAAGATCTGTGGTGAGTTTCAATACCGACTTCTTCTGTTCATCGCCGATATTTGATTCTTTGACTACCGACTTGATAAATGCTACTAAAGGCTGGTGCTTCTCATTCTTGACGGAAGAAGAACCAACCTTACCTGTTAGACAAGCAATACAGTCGATAGTGTCTGTGTAGGCAAGATTACGGCTTGTTACTATGAGTTTCAGAAGTACATCCTTCTTGTCATCGTTGTTGATTTCACGTATCAGCCAGAGTTTGGGATGGAAGTTCGCTTTGTGGTCATTCTTGTCAAAGACTTCAAAGATATTGCGTTCCATCAATGAATAAACCTTGCGTATGGTAGGAGGAACAGTAATTCCACCCTTGTTACAGAAAACCACTACCTTCTCACTGCTCTTTGTAATGGCTTCAAGCAGTAGGTACGGCGATTGAATTACATTGTCGTCCATTTCGCCTAACATGCCGAATGCCAGATGAGCTGTAAGCATGGCTTCAAAACTCAAACAATAGGTCATTCCAAGCGCAAAGTCTGTGGAATAACCAGGTGTAGGTGCTAACAAGTCACCATACAGATGTTCTTTCAGTAATTTCTCTGCCATAGTTTATTGTGGATTTCTGATTTCGTTAACCATTGTTCTGACAGTCTTCCAACGGAAGGTATTAGGCAATGGTTTGCCTCGTCCTTGGTTCTTATATGCGCTATTGCCAATTTTGCTTCGTTCTCGTTTCACGGTGCGTTCACGAGCCTTTACGAGTTGGTCAACCCTTGTTGGTTCACCTCCTATGATTGCTTTGTAGCAAGCTTCGCAAAACTCTGTAAGCATCATATCAATGGAACGTGTGTAGTCGAATAATGCTTTGTAGGCATCTTCGTTATGAATTTCCTCTTTGTATTCAGCTAATAACTTTTCGTACTCATCTTTGCATACCTCTGCTTTTTCTGTATTGCCGAAGGAATCATAGTAACTATAGTTGAATCTCCAGTCAATCAGGTGCATGAGCTTTGAGAAGAGAACCGATTTCTTGTAAACATCAACCACATCTTGGTCAAGTTCTGATAGGAGTCCTTCTATCTCAAAGTAACCGATATGTTCAGGAAGGTCGTACTTGCTATCAATCAGGTAAGCAAACATAGTACCTTCGCAGCTGACATGAATCCTGTCTTTCATGAAAGATGCTTCCTTTTCGGACAAGGCTAAGTTCATTGTCTTTCCATTGAAGAAGTCGTATGACTCCCCGCAGGTTTTGATTACCTGTTTATCTCCAGATAAATCTCCAGCATCTTCGGTTGCATCCTCACTTTTCAAAGCACTCTTGTTGTGTGGATCTGCAAAATGTTTCTTGTTCAGTTCCAGAATCAATCTCTCTACACCAATATCTGGAATGATACCATAACGAGCCAATCCGCTACCGTAAATGTAGGCAGGATCGTATTTGACATACTTGTTGTAGTCATTCAAGGCATCCTTATAGGTGTTGATACCAGTAATACCTGTAAGGTCGGTTCTGAGTTCGCCATTTTCGTCTTCCGACAACTGACGAGTTATCTGTATCTCAGCCTCCTTGATATAACGACTCACTTCTGCAAGGTTCTGAAACTTGCGACTCTTGAAAGCTGTATGGTAATAAAGCGAAGGCATCACAACAAAGTACTTGGCATGATGCTGAAGGGTAGAGGTTCCAGGGAATAGAGTATTGGAGAAGTGATCTCGCACTCGTCCAATGCCCAATTCCTCGATAGCTTCTGATTCCTGCAGTAACTGCATCATCTTCGCTACTCGCTTTTTCTCATCTGTATTGAAGTTTACAAATCCGATCTGCATGATTACAAATCCTTAAAAGCCTCGATAAGCATCTTCATGCCTTCTGTGGCAGTTGTCTTGAAGTGGGTAAATCCAAGTTGTTCGCATTTCTCCATTTCTCCTGGATCGATAACGAACTTTGGAACAAGATGATGAGCATAGTTGATGAAGCCTGCAGCAGGATAGACTTGCAAAGAAGTGCCTATCACTACAAAAATATCGGCTTTGCTGACAAAGTCAACGGCAACGTTCATGCTATCTACGTACTCACCAAACATTACAATGTAAGGTCTTAACTGTGAGCCGTCTTCTGCTTTGTCGCCTACCATAATTGGTGTGGTCAGGGGATATTCCTTGACACAGGTAGTGCGGTTATTCATAGAGCACACCTTGGTAAGTTCTCCATGAATATGAATAACGCGTGAAGAGCCAGCTCGTTCATGAAGGTTATCGACATTCTGGGTGATGATAGTAACTTCGTGTTCCTTCTCCAGTTCTGCTATGAGCTTGTGAGCCTCATTCGGTTCCACTTCTGTAAGCTGCTTTCTGCACATATTGTAGAAGTCAAGGCACTTTTGCGTGTCCTCATAAAGGCAGTCCGAGCTGGCAAGATACCGAAACTCCTCTTTTGTCCATAGTCCGTCTTTGCCACGGAATGTACTCAATCCGCTTTCTGCACTTATTCCTGCACCAGTTAGGAATACTATATGTTGTCTTGTCATATTTCTTTTGCCATGGTATTATATTTGATGTTGAAAATGAGATGGATTATACCTATCTCCGAGATAAATGGCCTTTTCGTCATGAAATCGCTGGGAAAACTACCAATACTTCTTCCTTGTTGAATATTTCCTTGGCTCTTATTACTGATGATTTCGTGTCGTTACCCTCATAGTCGCAGTAGAATTCCGAGTGATAAGAGTTTTATTTCTTTTTGTTAAAAGGGTGGGGAAACTTGAATAACCTTAGTATTCGAGTGAAGTATAAAGTATGATTACCCTTGTATCAAGCTTTGCTAATAACATCATCCTGAAAGTGTAATCATACTTTATACTTTATACTTTAATACTTTATACTTGTCATTTATCCTTCGGAGTGATCACGCGGTAGCTGCCTGAGAGGTGCATCATGGCGAAGAGTCGGAGGAAGCCGTCGTAGTAGGCGTCGAAGTAGCCGTCCTCGAATGGTTCGTGCTTCGCGTTCCAGAACTTGCTGACGAAGAGCTTTGCTGACTCAGTGTCTGTAGTGGCGAGGGAAACGGCTGCGAGAGTTCCCATAAGACCGATGGAGTGACGGAGCTTGCGATATTCCGGCTTGTTGCCGCCGAGAAGTATCTGCTCTACCTGTGTGCCGTCAACGTTGTACTGGTCGACGTAAGTGTCGATGCCCTGAGAGAGGAAGAAGTTCTGGATCTTCTGAGCGTACTGCTGCTGCCACTGGCTGTCGGCGCAAGCCCATGAGTAGTCGAGGGCAATGTTCATTGGCACGCGCCATGAGTCGTAGCGGAAAGCATCGCCGATGATGCCGCCTCTGTGCATGAGAGAGCCGTCGAAGTTGTTGTAGTCAGGGTTGAGGCCAGTCTTCTCGTGAACGCTCTTGTGGAGATATTCGCGTGAAGTCTTTGCACACTCGCGCCAGAAAGCCGAGCGACCGTCGTTGGCATACTTTGCCCACACCTCGTAGAAGGCAGGAAGGTGGTAAGATGGGTCTGTGAACTTTGCGCCGTTAGGGTCTGGAGTGAAGGTGATGAGCTTCTCCTTAACGTTGATGAACGGAGCCACGTTGTCCATGCCCTGCTTTGCCATGGAGCAGTTGAGAATGCGCTGAGCCTCGGCAAGATAGTTGATCTCGCCGTCGTTGCCCCAGAGGTTTGAGGCGAAGATGAGGGAAGTGACGTAGTAAAGCTCGCCGTCGGAAGCAGGACCGTCTGAGTTGCGAGTGCCGTCAGTCTTGCACGACCAAGCGAAGTAGCCCTCGCGCTCGCCGCTCTGATGCTGCATATACTTCTTTGCCCAACGCCATAGACGGTCGAAGACGTCCTTCTTGCCGAACTGAACGGCTGTCATCATGCCGTAAGACTGTCCTTCGGTGCGGACGTCGTTGTTCTTTACGTCTGAGACATATCCCATGTCGTCGCCCACCTCGAAGTAAACCTTGTTTGGTCCTTCGAAGAGGTTGTAGTAGCATTCCTGAAGCTTTGCGTCGATGTCTTTCTGACTGTAGCCAAGCTCAGAGAGGAGGTTGCGATACTTGCCTGTCTGCATGCCGCCCTTCTTCCAAGGAGCAGCGTCGAAAGAGAGCCAGTCGATTTCCGTTTTGCCAGAAGCCGAAGTTTCCACGATGATATTCTGAATAGATGTGAGTGATTTTGCTGATAAATTGACGCGCTGGCAGTTCCAGTCCTTTGAAGGCTTGACCTTGAATGTAGCAATCAACTGTGACTTTGACTCTGACTTAGACTGTGCAAAAACCTTGACAGTTGCGTTGCCTGTTGACTTCACGCGGATGACAGCTTCCTTCACTGGCTCTGAGCCGAAGTCAACATCATTATATGTGACAGTGCCCTTGCCCTTCTCGAAAATGGTCTTCCAACCGTCGAAGTAGTTCAGAGTGTCTATATAGTCAATGCTTGCCTTGCCAGAGATGTCGCTGTAACGGTCTATCTGGATGTTTGAGCGAGCGTCTGTTATGCCAACGCCACGGAGTGTTGGAGTGACCTTCTGGATAGTGCCGTCAGGATTGAAGAAGAGCTTATCGACGCGAACAGAGCGGTTCTTGTCGTGACGAGGAGAATAGTCGTTGTGATGGTAGAAGAGGTAGTCCTGACCCTTGAAGTTCACGATGGAGTGATGGTTTGTCCAGCAGCCCGTAGGCGACTTGTCCATGATCTTGCCCTTGAACTCGAAAGGTCCGAGAGGGTCGTCGCCCATACAGTAAGCGAGAGTCTCCGTGCCGCCTTCTTCCTCTACCCATGGGAAGGTGAGGTAGATCTTGCCGTTGCGCTCGAAGACGAAAGGACCTTCAACGAATCCCTTTGGAATGCCCTGCATGATGTGGACGCTATCGTCGAGTTCCATCATGTTGTCCTTCATCTTTGCAGCGAAGATTCTGCCGCCAGCCCAATACATATAGACATCGCCATTAGGACGGATGAGCACTGAAGGGTCGATGCCGCTGACGCCTTGTATTGGTCGCCACATTGGGCGATAAGGACCTTCCGGATTGTTGGCAATGGCAACGCCGATGCCGAAGCCGCGACCTTCCTTCGGAGCAGAAGGGAAATAGAAGTAGTAGCGACCGTTGCGCTCAACGCAGTCAGGAGCCCACATTGACCAAGAGTCAGGCTTTACCCAAGGTACTTTGTTCTGGTCGACGATAACGCCGTGGTCAGTCCAGTCGGTGAGGTTGTCGGAAGAGAACACGTGGTAGTCGCCCATGGAGAACCACATGCGCTTCTTCTGGTCTTCTGTCTGTGGAAGTACGTCGTGAGAAGGGAAGAGATAGACTCTGCCGTTGAACACACGTGCTGTAGGGTCAGCGCAGTACTGACCGCTGATGATAGGGTTCTGCGCGAAAGCAGCCCCCTCCGACTCCCCCGTGAGGGGAGAGACCCAAAGGGCTGCGAATAGGAAAGAAATTGAGGTTAATAGTTTTTTCATAATAGTATTTAGGGTTATGTTTAACACGAGAGATTATTATTTAAACACGGGTTGCACAAGTATCACGAGTTTTTATAGTTTCTAATAGCCACACAAGTTCTCTTTTACATTATAAAAAAGACTCGCGTAACTTTTTTAGACTATGATATTTGAAGCTTGTGTCACTCGTGAAACCCGTGTTTGAATTAATTATTCTTTCTGTAATCGAAGAAGTCAACGTCAATGTAGCCGCCAGCCTGCTTCGTAGCATAGTTGAAGATGGAGAAGCGGTTGCCCATGAAGTGCTTGAGGTTATAGACCATGTGGAAGTCTGTGCCAAGCTGCTGCCAAGTCTTGTTGTCAAGGCTGTAGTAGAACTTACAGATGTCAACAGTGTTGCCTGGATGAGCTGGATCCTGACTGAAGTCGAAGTCTGCGCGGAGATAGACGAAATTCTTCTTGAGCTGGACGCGAGCCTTCTCTGCATCGCGATCCTTCATGACGAGGAACTTCTTCTTGCCTTCCATCTGCACTTGGATCATGCCCGGCTCTGCGCAGTAGGAAGCGAGACCGCAGATGTCGCCATCCTTCATTTTCTTTACATCAATGGCAACAGTACCAGAGCACTTAGGACCTTCCGTGCGCTGACCGATAGTGTTGCGAGCGTGGAAGATGTCTTCGGTAATCTTGCCAGTCTTGAGACGGAGATACCCTGGGCGCTCGGTGAGAGACCAGAGGCTGTTGTCAGGGTTATGGTTCCACTGCCACTCCCACTTCAAGCCGTTTGGCTGATAAAGGCTTTGACCTTGACTTTGGCTTGCTGGACGGGAGAAATCGTCTGAAACAGCGTAGGCAGCAGTTATAGGAGTGTTGATCTTAGCCGACTTAAGCTCTGAGAGCATTGGCCATCCGTCAACCCACTTGCAGTCAAGGAGATAAGGCATACGACCGGCAGCACCGTGGTCTTGGAACATTATGCCGTACCAGTCGCCTTCAGGAGTGTCAACGATGCAGCCCTGCGCAACGCCAGCACCCGGCTTGCTGATGTCGTCTTCCATGATGATCTGGTGCTCGTAAGGACCTTCTATCTTATCCGAACGGAAGCAAACCTCAGTGCGCATTCTTCCATGCTGACCAGGTCTTGCCTGGAAGTTCCACCAGATCATGAAGATGTAGTACTTGCCATTGATCTTCGTGAGGTGAGTGCCTTCAAGAAGACTTGGGTAACCCATGGCTGGACCGTCGATGACCTTCACGTCAAGTCCGTTACTGTCAATGCCCGAAAGGTCGCTCTTGAGCTGCTGAATGCGAACGCCACCGCCAGCTCCGGCGATGTAAACCTTGCCATCGTCGTCGAAGAAGAGGCCCGTATCATGATGGAGTTCATTGAGGTCCATGACCTTCTCCCACTTGCCGGCAGGGTCTGTAGCAGAATAGATGTAAGTCTTTTGCGGACGGTTTGTGGCGAAGAATACATAGAACTTGCCGTTGTGGTAGCGGAGAGACGTTGCCCACTGACCAGCGCCATAGACATCACTTGCCTTGAGGTCAGGGTCGTAAGTGAGGTCGTAGGCAGGAGAGTCCTTGATCTCCGGCACAACGTAAGCGATGGTCTTCCAGTTCACGAGGTCAGAAGACTTCATGATTGGCACACCAGGGAAGAGGTGCATCGTTGTGCTTACCATGTAATAGTCAGAACCGACGCGGATGACGTCAATGTCAGGGACGTCAGAATAGACGGTAGGCTGCTGACGCTGCAATGCGTTTTGTGCAAAAGCAGACGCAGAGTGCAGAATGCAGAATGCAGAAATGAGAATGCAGAGAAGTGTTTTTTTCATATTTTATAGGTGTTGTTATACTTGAATTTAGTTTAAGATTTTTATAATGATTTTTGTTTGGATTTCGAGGAGCTTGCGACGATCCTTCAAAAAAAGCCTCATTAAAGCGAGGTATTCGAGCGCATTTTCAGTTATGATTTTTGTTTAGGATTATCTTATGCGATAGCACTTCTGTGTTTCAGTGTCGAATCCCCAACGCTCTGAATATACACCTTTAGGTGAGAAATTGATGAGCATTCCAAAAGGACAATTCATTAGCCTTAAATACGACCATAATTGCTTTCTCTGTTGCTCGCCAACAGTGTCTATGGCCTTCAGTTCAAGGACTGCATTACCAAGTTCACAATCAGTAACCACAAGGTCAAACTTGCGCTTTACACGTGAAGCCCTCCCCTTGTAGTATATTGGGAAATCTTCTTGTCGATGAACAATGAATCCTACATCCTCTAACTCGCAACACAGACCAGCCTCATAAACAAGCTCATCAACGCCATTGTGCCAATAGTTATACGCTGCAAATGCACAACCGGTAATCTTGTCACACATCGCTTTGCGTTTTATCTCGAATTCGTTTTGTGTCATTATATAAAATCTTAAACTATAATCCTTACTGAAAATTCGCTCGAATACCTCGCTCTTAAAGACGATTTTATTTTGGATCGCATCAAAGATGCTCGAAATCTTAACTAAAATCCTAATAAACATCTTAAAATCATTAATATACGAACGAAAGTTGAGCTATTCTATTTTTTCACTACCGCCACGAAACCACCTCGTGGAAGGCAAGGCACTCTGAGCGATGAGCCGTTGCCGTCTTTGTTCAGAGGAGTATTGCTGAGAATTGTCTCTGGAAGTATGTTGAAAGAACGCTCAGTCTTGCCGTCGCCAATGACATTCACGGTAGCTTTCTTCAGACCAAGTTCCGCGATGCTTACTCTTAGGTCGGTAGCGTGGTCAGTGCCATTGATGCCGGCTACGTACCAAGTGTCACCCTTCCTGCGGGCAATGACTGCGGATTTGCCAGGATAACCAGAGAGGAATTTCGTGTCATCCCAAGCTGTTGGCAGAGTGGAAAGGAACTGCTTCACCTCGTTTGGCATAGACTGGTAAGCCTCAGGACGGTCTGGCATGTGCTGGATTCCCGATTCGAAGAGAACGGTGAGCGCCAGTTCGTGGCCGTGGGATGTGATGTGAGGGTTCTGGGAGTCGGTGAAAGTGCCAGGAGTGTAGTCCATGGAACCAACGACATTCCTCGTGAAAGGCAATGTCGCGTTATGTGCCGCAGCACGGTTTGTGAGCTTCGCATTATTGTTATACCACTCAGCACCATAGACAGCTTCGCAAGTCATGAGGTGAGGGTAGGTGCGCTGCCAACCGCGAGGCACTGTGCAACCGTGGAAAATAATCTGAAGTTTGTTCTTTAGGGCACATTCAAGGAGGTCAAGATACTTGTTCATCGACCAAGTGTTGTCGTTCTTGAAGAAGTCAATCTTTATGCCAGACACGCCAAGAGCCTTGATGCGTGCAAACTCCTTGTCCGCCTTTTCCGGAGTGTCTATGCGACCTTGTGGCGTTGGGGCAGAGGTGCCTGTCCAGTTGGCATCGGAGTTGTACCAAATCATAGGTTTGATGTCCATGCCCACTGCTTTTTGGACTGCTTCTTCCATCGTGCCACCACGCATCACATCCCACTCCGCATCGATGAGAGTGTAAGGCCATTGCATCTCCTTTGCGAGGTCTGTGTATTTGTTTACAAGGTTGAACTCCTGGCTGCCGTGGTTGTAAGCCCAGTAAATCCATGAAGCAACGCCCGGCTGAATCCATTTCGTTTCTTTGGTCTTTGCCGGCTCTGCGACATCGGTCACGAGAGTGCTCTCAACGATTGTGCCGAGAGTTCCAAGCATGACTACGCGCCATGGCGACTGCCATTTCTCGCCCTTTATCGGAGCATTGTCGTCGCCAAGAGTTACTTTATACTGGTCTGGCTCATTGTTCGAAAGGATGGAACCACAATGGTCACGCTCGATGTTTGACTCTGTGATAAGGGCGAAAAGACCTCTCTCCGGCTCGACGAGGGCAGGATAGCCCCACTGATGAACCTGGTTACGGAAGAACCCCTGCTTCACATTGCCGTCATTAACGCCACTTGTATAGCAAGGATAGAAGTCCTCGTAGCTGTCAGGATGGTATATTTGCAGCCATCTGTTCACGCCTTCGTTTATCGGATAAGCTGTTATTTC
>JAZRXS010000044.1:0-2459 GCA_045600325.1 Prevotella sp. | reverse complement strand
GACCCGTTCCGCAAATACGTAGTAGGCTCCCAGAAGTATGGCACCCCATATTATATGACCACCGCAGAAAGGGACTTGTTATACAAGACAGACCTACGAACGAACCGAGAATTAGCAACTGCACGCGATATTTTCATATTTCAATGCTATATCGGGTGTAGAATCAGCGACCTCTTCGCTCTCACGGAAGACAATATCGTGAAGGACAAAAACGGAATTGCAGTCCATTACATCCCTAGCAAGACCAAAGAAGAACGCCCGCGCGTAGTAAAAGTGTACCTTGCCCCTACCGCCGTAGAGATTCTGAACAAATACAAAGGCAAGTATAAGAACAGCCTCTTCCCTTTAATCACCACCGGCAAACTCAATGACCTCATCCGCGAAGCGATGAAACAAGCCGGCATAGACCGAGTCGTCACAATCGTCAACCCTGTTACCAAGCAGCCGGAGCAGCACCCGATTTGCGACGTGGCCAGCTCTCACATGGCAAGACGAACGTTCATCGGCAACCTCTACAAGAAAGTCAAAGACCCGAACCTTGTAGGAAAACTCTCCGGACACTGCGAAGGCTCCAAGGCGTTCGCCAGATACCGCGACATCGATGACGATATGATCCGCGAAATGACCAATTTGCTTGACTAGTTTGCATGTCCTTGGCCCACATCGACCAAGGACATGGTTTTATTCGGTGGCATACTTGTAATTCCAACTTGATTCATATTGAGGTTTACAAATTAACTAATACCAGAATTTAATCAACCAAATTCTGGGATTTTTCTTGCGAATTTAGTTGACAATTCAAAAAAGTTTGTAACTTTGTCAACAGAATATAATCACAACACTATGTATACCGAGTTAGAAATATTTGCAATGCGACTTAAACAAGCCAGGATACTGAAGAAGTTATCCATGGACAAGCTTGCTGAGTTAATTGGTGGCATTGTTACCAAACAGGCAATTTCAAAGTACGAATCTGGCAAAATGAAGCCCAACAGTACTGTGCTTATTGCATTCTCTACCGCTCTGGGAGTTGAGCCGGATTACTTCTTGCGTCCTTTCTCATTCGATGCAAACGAGTTTGATGTCTCATTCAGAAAGAAGTCAGATACCAGCGTCAAAGATGTCAATGCTCTCAAGGTTCAGATTCAAGACCAGGTAGAGCGTTATCTTGAAATTGAAGAGTTGCTTGGAAAACCCGTTGATGGTATTCAAAGAAAGGAGGGAGCAGAGATTTCTACTCCTGAGCAGATGTGTCAGCTTGCACGTGAAGTGCGAGAGGAATGGAATCTTGGCGATGATGCAATCGCAAATGTTCAGGACACTCTTGAGTCCAAAGGAATTAAAGTTATCTCAACTGAAGCTCCGGAAGGTTTTGACGGCGTAAGTGGCATTGTTAATGGCAAGGACTACATCATTGTTCTTAACAGCAGTAAAACCAATGTTGAACGCAGACGTTTTACCGGTATGCATGAACTCGGTCACCTTTTATATAATGACAGATTCTCTGCAGATCTGACCCCTCGTCAGAAAGAAAAACTCTGCGATTCATTTGCTAACGAGATGCTTCTTCCTACCGAGACCCTCCAAAAAATATTCAAACCTGGCGAGAAGATATCAACTTCAGAACTTATGCAGTTGCAGCTAATATATGGAATATCAATAGACGCCATCATGCACAAACTGGTGGATGTCGGTATCCTCAGCGAGAGCAAATACAAGTCATACTGCATAAACAAGAATAAGAATGAGGCTCTAAAAAACTTTGTTAATCAGACTAGATACGTGGAAAACATGACTAACAAGTTTGAGACTATGGTATATGCGGCGGCCGCAAAGGACCTGATCACTACTTCCAAAGCAGCATCCTTGCTCCATTCATCTGTTTCTACAGTCCGTAAACACCTCAATGTGATCTAATGAAGAAGATTGTCGTAAATGATACCAATGTTTTCATAGACTTGCATGATGTGGGTCTATTGGAGCAGTTTTTCCTTTTGCCATGGGAGGTCCACACTACGGATTTCGTAATGCTGGAACTCATAAAGGAAGGGCAAAAGGACACAGTTGCTGCCTATGAAAGCAAAGGCGATCTACATATAGCGACATTTGAATTTCAGGAAGTTGTCAAGATTAACAAGCTTCATACGTCGGTTACCGACAAGACAAATTTATCAATTACCGACTGTTCTGTATGGTACTACGCCAAGCAGAACAACTATACCCTTTTGACCGGAGATCGCAAACTTCGAAACTCCGCTCTGAATGAAGGAGTAGAAGTTCGCGGCATCATATATGTTTTTGATGAGTTAGTTGCAAATGATATACTGCCGGCGAGTCTGGCAGCTGAGAAACTGGCTCTTCTCAAATCCATTAACCCTCGTCTTCCAGACAGCGAGATTGAAAAACGTCTAAAACTGTGGGCGGACGAACAAAGAAAAGAAGGAGGTCGCCTATGAGAT
>JAZRXS010000043.1:0-10337 GCA_045600325.1 Prevotella sp. | reverse complement strand
GCTTTGAGAATATGTTTTGCTTTGGTTATCTTATCCATTGTTCTATAATCTGATTACAATTCGTTTCTGTTAGTTCTTTATGCATGAGTGCTCGTCCCATTTCTTCGATAACACTACGTTCGGGCACAGGCATAGAGTTTATCTCCGTGGAGTTGACCTGTGTGGATCCGTTGAGAATCCTGTAATATGCATCGTATAAAGTAGAGTTTAAGAGTACGAATAATCCATAAGTCACACAAGGAGAATCACATTGAATAAAATTCACTTTATTTTGAGTACTTATGTATTCATACTGAGGATAGCGTTGTTTCAGATAAATGCCACATTGCAAACGGCGCTTCTCTTCTTTTGCAGTGAAACGCTTAACCAACAAATAGTTGTCATTCTTCTGGAGGAAAGCCTTTCTGTCAGTCAAAATACATTCACCTTCTTTGCCTTGCGGCCAAACGACACGACCATCTTTAATGTGCTGAGAGTACAAAAGAGGATAACAACCTTCTTCCATTTCGTTTCGCAACACCTCACGGGTACGGAAATCAACAATCAGGCCCGTTTTCATTGGCATATTGATAGTTGGAAGGGTAGCCGGCATCTTGTTCACTTTCTCTAATACATTAGATTGTTCTTTGTTAGTCACAAGAAATACATAACGATTCTTGGAAACAACAGCATTGTATGGCGCGTCAAAAGCCTTCACGTCAGAGAAATCCGATGTTGACGATGTAGTCATCCTAATCGTAGTGGGCTTGGACCTTTGCTTTTTCAACTTAATTATTATAGTTTCTTGAAGCACCGATTCTCCGTCGAACACCTTGTCGCGACTTTCAAACAAATGAATGTCTGTAAGAACACAATTCTCAAATAGGTAACGACGGAAGTATTCAAAATAAGCTCCAGAAGTCCATGAACGAGGAATGATGTAAACCATCTCCTGATTATCCTTCAAGTTGCGAATACCCATGCAACAGAACAATGAGTACAAGTTTGGAGCCCCATAGCAAACAGAAGGCATTGCCTTGGCTTCCGGGGCATCCTTCGGAATCTTTTTATAAGGTGGATTGCCTATAATGTAGTCGTATTGCTGTGGTTCTTCTCCAAACAGCATGTTTTGTTCAAATTGCTGAGTGGTTATGTAGTTATCAACTTTGACTTCATATTCAATATGACAATGCTCTTTGATGTACTCCAAGTTCTCAATCAATACCGGTACAACCTTCGGGTCGGTTTCATAACAAGTCACGTTTATCTTGCCTTCGTAACCACGTGAACGCACCATGTCAATCCATGCAGCTGTCAATACACCTGTACCACAACCTGCGTCAAGAAGTGTAATTTCAGGCAATGATAAATCTACGTTAAAGAGCTCCGCCATGAACTTTGCCGATGCTTTTGACGTAAAGAATTGCCCATATTGCTTACGTTTCGATTTTGGAACCGAAGCAATAAACTTGTTTGTGTTTTGTATGACGAAGTTTAGCATGTCATTGTTGTCTTAAAATTAATTACTCTTTTTCCTTCCTCAACTCACTCAATGTCTTACCCTCATAGCTAAAATACTTAGGACCTTGGTATGAGCCCGATGTATTCTGTTTCTCTTCTGGCAGGAACTCACGGGTGAAGGCAGAGAGAGACCAAAGGCGCCCCTGGTATTCCACCTTATCGTCTGATGCCACGGGGACGGGGAGGTTCAACTCATCGAAAACAACGGTATCTCCTACCTTTAAGCCAACCATGTGAAACTTAAAAGCAGGTTTCTGTGCTCGGCGTTCCTTTTCCTTGCTATCAGCTTCTATCTTCTTGTCCTCAGCCTTACTCTTGCTGATGATTGGTTTGCCATCAACATAAACTGCAAGCTCCGAATCGTCAAGCAGGTCGGCAATGTCGCGCATGATATCCAAAGCGACAGACGGAGCAATATTGAAGAACTCACGGTTCTGACGAATGCGAAGGTCGGTCAAGCGGTCAATCTGCTTGTGGATCTGCTTTTCAACCTTGTCATACTTCGAGGTTTTCAATGTAGCATAAATTTCAAATGGCAGAGGAACTGCAGTATTGTCCAGTTCCTTAGAGCGTACATCCACAGGACGCGAACTCTTGCCAATCTTCACCCAATCCTCACGAAAGGATGGGTTGGTGAGTATGTAAACGAAGCCTTTATTGTCTTCCATTTTATCTTTGTTTTAAAATGCCGAACATTCCGTTCACCATCAGTTCGTTTTAATCAACCTTATCAATTTTCTCCTGCATTTTTGTGCTAGGAATTTCTTTTCGCTATCGGAACTGGCACCTTTTATCTTAGCATCGCAGTCACGCATAAGTGTAATAGCATCTTTGTGAATCTTGCGTTCAATAGGTGCAAAATTGTAAAACACGCCATTGGGTGCTGCCATCGGAAAGCGACTTTGGGTATTGAGTCCCTTGGCATCCAGTATGTTCCATGTCACGGTGCAGAAATCCATCGCTTCGGTATGCTCTATGTCATTGACTTTCATAAAAATCATGATGTGACCTGGTCGGTATTGCACAAAGGTATCGCCCTTCTGTATCATGCTCTTGTCGTCTTTCGCAGGCTCTGCTTCATTCCGCATGACATACTCGCGGAGCGTATCTTTTGTTATTGTATTTTGCATAATTGAAATTTCGTTTCTTTTGTCTCGTCTAAATTCTGCCACCACCTGTAGCACTTTTTCTTCACGCTGTGCTTTCAACCCACTGCGTCGGTTATTTGTCCTTATCATCTTCCGGCAGCGACTCCCATCGGTCGGCTGGTGGGAGATAGTCGGAGGCTCTCTCCTTTGAGACAATGGAGCGACCTGTTTGTGATTCAATCTTGGCACGTGTCTCACCAGCAATTTTTCCTCCTTCGTGCGCAACCTTCGCACTCTGTCGGAAACCTTTTGGATTCTGTGACTTTGAGAGTTCCACGGTGGTTGCCTCGGCAAGCATGTTCAGGGCAAGTTGACTATCGTCTTCCTCCTCCTTGCAAGGCATCATTGAAGCGAGCTTCATGCTGCTCTTGCTTCGTTCGTCGGTTCCATGGTTGTCATATTGTCGCGGAGCGATTCCTTCTTCAAGCCTTTGTACTGCTTATACTGGCGTGTGGTCTTGCCGCTCCATTCCTTCGTGATGATGTCTGTAAGAGTGGCATACTGCTGACCTTCCTTTACGCCTGCTCGTTCCCATTCGTCAGTAAGTTCCTTGCGAGCCTTGATGCCCTGAAGACGTTGGTTCACCCATCGTTCGCTGTAACCAAGTCGGCGATAATCCTCAAAGGCTTGCTGGAAGTCGAGCTCTGGATCCTGCATCTGGTCGAGGCGGTCGCTTGCCACCTGTGCCATCCATTGCTTGAAGGGCTCTGCCTTGGGCGAAGGGATGCTCTGAATGATGCGGAAGAGCTGCTGCTGGTCAGCTACGTCTGTCAGGCGCATCTTACCATCGTTGGCAAGCATTTTCAACTGGTGACAATTTGTCACCGTTTCATTTCCCTCTTCAACAAGCCTCTGTTTCAACTTGTTCCAGTATTTGCGTGCCGTCTGGTAATCCTTGCTTTCTGCAAGAACCCAGCACACATCCACGATGGAGAAGTACCATTTCTCCTCGTCCGCGTTCCATGCGGTACGGACTTTCTGGCCGTTGAATATTTGTATTTTATGGTTATTATCGCTCATAATCTTGCGCTATATTTTCTGTTACCTTGATTTCTGTTATTTCTCCACCTCCCCATACAGTGTGGTGGCTCCCAGTTGCCAGAGTTTGGTGCTCTCGTCTGCCAGACGTTCGTAGAGCGGTGAGGCGTAGAGGTGACGGATGGCTTCGAACATGGTGCAACCGTGATCCTCGGCATAGAACTGCGCGAGGGTGGTAATCTTGCCAGGGAGCAGGAGGTGGAGGTTCTGTTGGGTGATGTTCAAGTTCATAGTGGTATCTTTATTGACTGGATGAATGTGAGGAATTGGAGTGATGCAGGGGTGTGGAAGAGCAACTGGTCGATCAGCTCGTAGGCTTTGAGTTCGACGATGAGTTCCTGTTTGTTGAGGAGTCCTGCTTCGAAAAGTGCAAAGGCGGCATAGACGCGGTCGTTGGCTACAGGACCATAGACGAAGTCGTAGTCGTGACGGAAGGTGCGGTCATTGCGGTTTGCATAGACGAAATCCACCCATTCATCGGTCGGCTCGTCGAACCACAGACAATGAGCAGAGCGCACGGAATCGAGGTCAACTTCATAGACGTTGACGTAGCCGCAGGAAGGTTTCTTCTTGTCCTTCTTGTGGCGAGTGACCCAGTCGGTGGCTTGCTCAAGGCTGGTTGTGGTGTAGAATCCACAACCGTAATCGAGGGTACGATTGGGTTGGCGAATCTCGGGCACGGGCACTTGTTCAAGGCTGCCGTGATAGATGCGTATCTTGCTCATAGCTACTGTTCTTTTAGTCGTTCCTCAATCTCCTCTATCAGCCACTGACGGCTTTGGGTGTGGAGCACTTCGAAGTTGTCGGTCAGGTACTCGGCAATGCCCGACGAGAAGATGATCTCGGAGGCTTCTGCCCCCGTGATGCCCCTGCTCTGCTTGAACTGCTCAATGCAGAAGGTGAGGAAGTATGATTTGTCGATTTCTTGCTTGCTCATGTACGTATTCTTTTACTTCACCAACATCTCTGCCCACTCTGGCACATCTTTTAACGATAACGATACGTAACACTACGATTCGCTTCGCTACGATGACCTTCTGATGCTTCGAATAAATGCTGTTAATTGTTTCTCGATGGATTGAACTTCGTTTAGCAAATCCGAGAAAATCTCATCTGAGATGTAACCTATGCTGTGAGCGATGGTAAGCTGCGTTTCAACCTCATAGGCACTTCCTAACGAAGTATCAAGGAATTTTGCGAAATCAGCATCAGTTGGTTTGGCTGAGCCCTCAGCAATATTGGAACTGATACTAACCGCAGCTCTCTGAAGTTGGTCGCAAAGTCCTTTCTTCTCGAACCATGGCATTTCAGATGTTGTTTTATACACTTTTGTTGCGTAATCAACAGCAATCTGCCATACGGGGTAATTTCGAAAGTTTCTTGTTCTCTTATTTTCTTCCATAGGTTATCTATTGTTATCGTAGCGAAGCGCATCGTAGGCGACAGCCGCATCGTCATCGTACGAAGTCTCTTATGCGCGCATTATGCACAATTTAACGTGCAAATATAATAAAAAAATTTGGATTACATACAAAAAGCTATGCTTTTTAACGTAGAATTAACAAATCAACAGTTGGAACAGATAACAGTTAACAAAATCGAAAATCAAGACGAATAGTAGGTTATATAATATTTATATTATATAAAATTCTGCTCGGATATTTTTCAACCTCTGTTGATCTGTTATCTGTTATTTCTGTTCCAACAAACTCGCAATGATTTGAAAAGTACCCCGAGTTTGGGGCAAAAAAATTTGTTTCGGCGCGAAAAAAGGTGTATCTTTGCGCTGTCAAAAATGACATCGCGAGCCTCGGCTGTACTCGGGATAAGAAGCGAGCTCCTTCTCCTCTCATTTGCACGAGCCTTGCACCCAAAAATTTGTGCCCTCGCGACGTAACAATTGCCGCGTCACGAGAAAGTAAAAAACTGCATAAGAATATGGCAATCAAAGTAAAAGCAATCGAGCGCAACGTATCGTTCGAGAAGGGACAGGAGAAGTTCGCCTATGTGCTCCAGGCAGACCTTTACAGCAAGCTCTCAGACACCAAGGTCATTCAGGAAGCTGCCCTCCGCTCGGGTATCAACAAGGGGGCAATCAATGCCGCTTGGGACGCCATCGGCGAGGTCATCAAGGCATGGGCCACCGAAGGTCACTCCGTAGCCGTACCGGGACTTGGTTCGATGCGCTTCGGCCTCCGCTCAACCTCGGTCGCTGACGTGAACAAGGTAGGTGCCAACCTCATCACCAGCCGCCGCGTGATCTTCACCCCGAACAGCGACATCAAGAAGGAACTCGCCGAGACCTCCGTCAGCATCACCTGCTACGACCGCAACGGCAACCTCGTGAAGCGCGTCACCTCGACCGACGACAGCGACATCGAGGATCCTGAGGACGATAACCCAGGTGGTGGCAACACTCCTTCGGGTGGCAATGGAGGCACTTCGGGCGGCAACACCGGTGGCAGCACTCCTACTGGCGGCGGAAACGGCACTTCGGGTGGAGGCGGAAACGAGGACTTTAGTGGCGATCTCTCTTAACTGAACCGTTCACTAATTAGATGGAAGCCCCATTCTGAGAACCGACACACTCACTCGGGGCTTCCTGTCTCAAATTCCATCGGCCTATGTATCAACACACTCAGAATTCGCTCTCCTCCCATCGCGTGAGTAGAATGGGCGTAAAGGAATGGACCGCCATCGTGCTCCTTGCCTTCGGTATCATCCTCGCCTTCGTGGCCCTTCTGATACCTCCTCCGGGCGAAATACACGACTCCGTCCTCTACATCTTCGCCCAGATCCTTATCTACTGCGGAAGTATCTTCGGAATAGAGAGTTACATTAAGACCCTCCTGACCTCCCAGAAAGGGAGGGATAAGGAGAATGATAAACCTGCAACAGATTATGACGAACGAGAAAAAGAATAAGTGGAGCGTGATTATCAACATCGTTCTCACCACGCTCACCGCCATCCTCTCAGCCCTCGGCTTCACGGTTGGCTAACAGAAACCGCAACAAAAAAGCAAGCCTCAACAGTTCCACCCGGTTCCGTTGAGGCTCTTTTCGTAACAGATAACAGATAAACAGATAACAGATAAACAGTTATTGTTTGCCTATAGCTTGTCGAGATGCAGACGGTTTTTGCTTTTCATCTCGCGAAATTCTTTGGGAGACATCCCTGTCTGTTGTTTGAACTGACTTGTGAGGTGTGCTGGCGAACTATACCCAAGGGTGTAGGCAATCTCGCTGATGGAGTGTTGACTGTAGCTCAGCAGTTCTTTGGCATACTCCACACGATGCTGTATGGCAAAGTGCTCGATTGTCACTCCTTTCACCTGCGTGAAGAGTTTGCTAAGGCTACTGTAGTCACGATGTGCAATGTCGCTGATGTAGTCGGAGAGCTTTGGCCTCTGAACAGATATCCTTACCCACTGAAGCACACCAATTTTTATCTGCTCTACAAGGCATGAACGAGGGTCGTCAAGGAGTTCAAAACCATCTTCCTGAAGTTTGTTCGCTATTGATTCTCGTTGTTCCTCTGTAAGTTCATTGTCTATCACAGCTTCACCCAGTGAGACCTTTTCAACCGCGAATCCCATAGACACGAGTATTGACCTCACGGCTGTGATACAGCGAGGACAAACCATGTTCTTGATGTTGATGGTCGTCATACGTCAGGCTTTTGAACAAGTAAAACCAACTTCCTCTATAGCTTTGCAGATAGCTTCAGTTGTTGCGGTTCCTTCCACGATGGCTACCTTGGTAGCAAGATCAACCGATGCGGAATTGACACCAGTAACGGAGAGGATGGCCTTCTCGGCTGACATACGGCAATGGTTGCAGTTCATGCCGTTGATGATAAAGGTTTGTTTCATATTGTCTGAATTATTAGTTGTTGTCTGAGTTGTGTGGATAGCGAAGAAATAACGTATCAAAGCGTTGGCGAGCAATACCATCAGCAGTATCGTGCAACCGATGGCGAACCAGCTTTGTGATTTGTGACAGCAAGCGTCTTGTGCTATGAGGTTCGATACAAACCACTCGCGAGGTAACACATGGTCAATCATGAGGCCAAAACCTACAGCTCCCGAGATGATTGAGGCGAGATAAGTAACCAGCGTCTTTCTGCCCAATACCTTGTTGATCACCAGAATGCTTGCCATATTACATGCCGGACCTGCCATCAGCAACACAAGCCCAGCACCGGGAGTTAGTCCCTTCATCATCAGCGCAACAGCAATCGGGATGCTGCCTGTGGCACACAGATACATTGGTACTGCTATGCAGAGTACCAGCAGCATTGAGGCAAAGGAGTTGTCCTTGAAAAACTCAAATGCAGAGTCAGGTACAAAGACGGTAATCAATCCGGCTACGATGAGACCTATGACAAGCCATTTACCAATGTCCTGCATCATATCGACGAAGGCATAGCGCAAAGCCTCTTTCAGTTTGCAGAAGAAGTCACCTCCGACACCTACGTTTGGGAATTGACGCACATCACAGAAGCAAGAAACATTCGGACGTTCATCCTCTTTCAGGGAAGACTGAGAGGGCCTTTCCGTCAGATTTGCCACCTGTCCACCCATCAAAGCTGTGACCAAGGCTGCTATCGGTCGAATAATGGCAAAAGGAAGACCCATGAGCGAGTAGGTGGCTATGATGGAATCCACTCCCGTCTGAGGTGTAGCAATCAGGAATGCTGTCGTTGCTCCCTTGCTTGCACCTTCGCGCCGTAATGACATGGCTGTAGGTATGACACCGCATGAACAGAGGGGTAGGGGAATGCCAAAAAGTGTGGCGAGCGCAACACTCTTGAAATTCCTATGAGCGAGATAGCGGCTGTAGATGGTTCCGGGGATGAAGGCGTGCATCAATCCTGCAATGAGGAATCCGAGTAGCAGATAAGGCGCCATCTCGTTGATGAGCATAATTATTTGTTCCATAATCTTAACCTGTATATTTGAGTTCCGGGTGCAAAGATAATGCGAAATCGCAGAATCTGAATATAAAAATTATGGAATATACTTATAACTACTATCAAATTGCATAAATGTTATCTGATCTCACAAAATTGCAGAACTGAATAATCAGAGTTTCGCCACTTCGATGCATGAGTATGATTTAAAGTACACAGCAAAAGTGCAACCACCACATGGATGATTGCACCTATTTTATTATTGAGCAGTGAAATTACTCCTCTACTGCTGCCTGCGCGGCGGCTAACGAAGAATGATTATCAGCAACTTAGAACAAGTCTGGGATACATTTGGGACACAATTTCATCACGTACTGCAAATCCTGCATCCGTGCACCAATACTTTCGATATGTTCATAGAACACCTTGTTCAACTGCAAAATTAGCCGATATTTTTTATTGCGCCAAATTTATTGTCATGTTTTTCACGTTTTTGGTGTAAAATATGCTTATTCTTGATATAAATGAATCCGAACGTTACAATTAAGCGAACAGTTTTTCTCAGTCAAAAGAAAAACTGAGTTCTCTTTTCTTGCAAGTTTAGGTTTAAGTTTAAATGTTCTTATATATATAAGTGGTAGTAAACTTGCTTTTCGTTCAAATCACGTTTAACAAACAAGTTTATAGGTACATGTATATACATGGGTAATCGTAAACGTAAACTTAGCGACTATCGTTTACATAAAGCTTTTTTGTTGTTTCTCATTTTACTCGTTTTCTATCGTGAGATGGATTGGCAAGTTCTTGCCCTCTACTTTTCACGATCTTTTTCTTTTGACAGATACTATCTTTGTATCTCAAATAATCATGTTTAGCTGGTTATTAGGCAAACTATTCTTGTTTTTGCCAAATAAGTTACACTACCTATACCACTCTTGGATATGGCAGATTCCATTATTTCGAGAATGGCAAGTTCATAAAATGTATTGATGGTATTCTTGCTCAAGACCTTTCGGTTTCTATTACTAAGATCTTACACATATAAATAGTCGTAACCCCATGAACTGAACTTCTCTTTTAACTGAAAAAGGAAGAGACAAGAATCCATCTTGCTCCTCCTTTATTATTAGATTCTGAGTTATTCTTATTATAAACACTTCCCCATCTTGTATGCCTTCTGCAATGATGGATGCTCCTTTATGTCACCAGGATCATTCACTCCACCAGCAAAGACAATTCTTTTGAGTGTTGCCTTCTCAAAGCAGTCAATCCAACCTGTGAGACCAGCCACGGCACGCTGTGGTACGAGCTCATCTTCCTCGGCTGCAGAGGTTAGCATATAGATGTCACGGAAGTGATAGTCGGAGGTGTAGAGCGGATTGCCACGGTCAATGACTACCTTCATCGGCGCACTCATCTCATAATAATAGATAGGTGTTGCCCAACAAATGACATCGGCGTCGTGCATCTTCTGAATGATTTCACCCATGTCATCTTTTTTGATGATGCAGATGTTGCCACCCTCACCACGGTTGAACTCCTCTGCTCGATTCTTTTTGCTGCAAGCCAAACACCCCTTACAGAACAGGATGTTCTTCTCGCGGATAGAGATTTTCTCTACTTCATGACCAACTTCCTTTGCGCCACGGATAAACTCATCTGCAAGTGCGTCTGAGTTACTCTTTACGCGTGGACTTGTCGATATTACTAATACTCGTTTCATTTGTTTGCTTCATTAT
>JAZRXS010000042.1:0-13878 GCA_045600325.1 Prevotella sp. | reverse complement strand
CGACGATCCCCCTAAAATTCCTTCACAAAAGCGAGGTATTCGAGCGCATTTTCTGTTAAGATTTTCGTTATGGATTAAAATCTAAAACTATAATCCTCACTATAATACGCTCGAATACCTCGCTCTTAAGAACGATTCTGTGATGGATCGCATCAAAGATGCTCGAAATCCAAACTAAAATCCCGACAAAAATCTTCAGAAACACTATCCCATATCAATTCCCAAGCACTTTCTTTTATATTTATAATGTATAATCCTATCAAAACAATTAACTTTGCACTCGGAAATTTGAAAGTTCATTCAGGTACAATTTAACAATTTGGATATAGAGATTACTCTAAAAAACAGCACAATAACACCTTGTTTTCTCCATTTTCGATTGACCTAAGATACTAAATCAAGCCTTTCCTCCCAAAAACGAATAGGTTTTCTTGCGTACAATCGCAAATCTACCTAATTTTGCAGACGAATATGTTATTAACTATTTATTAACTTTTAAATTTTAATATTAAAATGAAAAATTATTCAACTCCAGCTATGACAGCTCTCAACGTTAATGTTGAGAACGCTATCCTCGCAGGTTCTGCTTCTTACGGTGGCGGTGGCACTGTAGGTTACTCATGGGTTACAAGCTCAGAAGTTCCTGGCGTAGGTCGTTACACTGACGCTCAGGGCAACGTAGGTTACTTCCCAATCATCTGGAACAGCTGGCTCCAGCGTGAAGAGCTCGACTTCAGCCAGCCACTTTCTGGTGCTCAGTACAACTGGTAATTCTCGCTTTTAAGCAGAATGACTATAAGGCGCAATCCTCTCAGAGGTTTGCGCCTTTCTTTTTCCCATGGCTTTTGCCCCCTTTCATTTTTTCTTTCAGCATCACCATTTGACTACTTTTGCAAGAAAAACACATACAACAATTTGTAAATATCGCAAAAAAGCGTAACTTTGCACTACAAAAAAGAGCATTACAAGCAAACAATGATACCATTCCTTGATATACAAAACCTCAGCAAGCGCTTTGGAGAACGACTGCTTTTCGAGAATATTTCCTTTGCCATCGGTGAGGGTGAGAAGGTTGGACTCATAGCACAGAACGGCACAGGAAAGTCCACCCTCCTTTCAATAATAGCTGGCGACGAGCCACAAGACTCCGGATCAGTAATCTTCCGCAATGGCATTCGCGTGGGTTTCCTGCGCCAGAAGCAGAACTTCGACCCGGAATCCACTGTCCTTGAAGCCTGTTTCGGAAAGCATCCTGACTTTGATTTCGACACAAATAATGAGTTCTACGAGGAAGACTCTCCCCTTGTGGGGGAGACGGAGGGGGTTAACTACGCCGAAGACAACCGCGTCCTCAAGGCGAAGCAAATCCTTACCTCCCTCAAAATCAAGAACCTCAACCAGAAAATCAAGGAACTTTCCGGCGGTCAGCAGAAGCGCGTAGCTTTGGCTAACGTGCTCATCACAGAGCCAGACCTTTTCATTCTTGACGAGCCTACCAACCATCTTGACCTTGAGATGATAGAATGGCTTGAAGGATTCCTTCGTCGCGGCAACAAGACATTGCTGATGGTAACGCACGACCGCTATTTCCTTGACAACGTCTGCAACCTCATCCTTGAACTCGACGACCAGACCATCTACACATATCGTGGCAACTTCTCCTACTATCTTGAGAAGCGCCAGGAGCGCATCGACGTAAGAAACGCCACAATAGCACGTGCTAACAATCTCTATCGCACGGAGCTTGAATGGATGCGCCGACAGCCACAAGCTCGCGGACACAAGGCTCGTTATCGTGAAGAAGCGTTCTATGAGTTGGAGAAGATTGCAAAACAGCGCATACAAGACAGGCAGGTTAGGCTTAAGAATAATAATGTATATATAGGCTCAAAGATATTCGAATGTCAGTATGTGAGCAAGTCTTTTCATACCCCTCCCAGCCTCCCCACAAGGGAGGAGCTAAAAAGCTCAAGAACTGCCGCTTCGGACACTCCCCCTGTGGGGGAGACGGAGGGGGTCATTATCCTGAAAGACTTCTACTATAACTTCTCCCGCTATGAGAAGATGGGCATCGTAGGCAATAATGGCGCAGGAAAATCCACCTTCATAAAGCTCCTTCTCGGACTTGAACAGCCTGACAGCGGACAGTTCGACATCGGACAGACCGTAAAGTTTGGTTATTTCTCGCAGGACGGATTGCAATTCCGTCAGGACCAGCGAGTTATAGATGTAGTTCGTGACATCGCAGAATATGTAAACCTCGGCAACGGAAAGCATCTCACGGCAGCACAACTCCTTGAGCGTTTCCTTTTCTCTCGCAAGCAGCAGTATGACTATATTGAGAAACTTTCGGGAGGAGAGCAGCGCAAGCTTTATCTTTGCACCGTACTCATGCAAGACCCTAACTTCCTAATCCTTGACGAGCCAACCAACGACCTTGACATCCAGACACTTGAAGTTCTTGAAGAATATCTGCAAGACTTCCCTGGCTGTGTCATCGTCGTAAGCCACGACCGCTTCTTTACGGACAAGGTAGTCGATCATCTTCTCGTCTTCCACGGCGAAGGAAAAGTGCAGGATTTCCCTGGCAACTACTCTCAATACCGCATCTACCAGAAGCTGAAGCCTGAAGAAAGTGCAAAGGATGACAAAAGCAACAAGAACGCCAAGAACGCTAATAACGCCAAGAACGCTAAAGACGTTAAGAACGTTAAGGACGAAAAAAACACCAATGCCAATAACGCTTCAGCGTCCTCATCATCAAATACATCCAAGCCTAAGAAGCTCTCCTACAAGGAAACCCGCGAACTGGAGCAACTTGAAAAAGACATCGCTGCTCTTGAAGAAGAAAAGGCGACAATAGTGGAAGAACTTTCTGCCGGCAACATCAGCACCGAGCTAATCATCGCCCACGGAAAACGCTTGCCGGAAGTAGAAGCTTTATTGGAGGAAAAGGAAATGAGATGGCTTGAAATACAAGAATAATAACCGAGGTTTCACATTATTGTTTTTGTTTTTAAGATGTTTATTAGGATTTTAGTTAAGATTTCGAGCATCTTTGATGCGATCCTTCATATAATCGTTCTTTAGAGCGACGAACTGGAGCGAATTTTTGTGAGGATTATAGTTTAAGATTTTAATCCCTACGATAATCCATAACTAAAATCTTAACTAAAAATGCGCTCGAATACCTCGCTTTTATGAGGCCTTTTAAAGGGATCGTCGCAAGCTCCTCGAAATCCAAACAATAATCTTTATAAAAATCTAAAATTCAACAAGCGAAACTTGAATTACAAGATAACACAATCACGCAAATAAGAAAAGAACGATGTTTTTTAACATTTTTTCAGTTTTTCTTCTTTGATACAAAAATATTTTCTAACTTTGCGCCCTATAATATAATATAGTATCGCAAGCAAAGACTGCGAACTTAACAATTTTAATGATGGAAAACGAAAACAAATCTCTCACGGAAGCAACAGAAAATGTTCAGAACGTAGTAGAGGAAACTGCTCAGGAAGCAGTTGAGACAGTGGCAGAAGCTGCTGAAGTTCAGAACGCTGTTGAAGAAACAAAACAGTATCCTGTTTACAAGACAACACAGGAAGTTGTAGAACGCATGGCAGAAATCGCTCAGTCGGAAGAAGAGCCAGAACGCCAGGAAGTGGATCTCCTCAAGAGCCTATTCTACAAGTTCCGCAATGCAGAGAACGAAGCCAAGAAGCAAGCGTTCATTGAGGCTGGTGGCAACGAAGAAGAATATCAGCCGGAACAGGATGAAAACGAAGAAAAATTCAAAGCGGAACTCTCCGTAATTCGTGAGAGACGCCAGAAGGCCTTCCTTGAACTTGAGCAGCTTAAGGCAGACAACCTCATGAAGAAGATGGACATCCTTGACAAGATCAAAGCGATGACCACCACACCAGAGGAAACTGGCGCACATTACCAGGAATTCAAAGCTCTTCAGGAAGAGTGGAAGACAATCAACCCAGTACCAGCAGAAAAGGCTACAGAACTTTGGAAGAACTATCAGCTCTACTGCGAGCAGTTCTATGATCTCCTCCAGCTCAACCGTGAAGCACGCGAATACGATTTCAAGAAGAACCTTGAGATAAAGACACAGATTATCGAAACGGCAGAGAAGCTTGCTGAGGAAGAGGATGTCATCAGCGCATTCTATCAGCTTCAGACACTTCACGACCAATGGCGTGAGTCAGGTCCTGTAGCAAAGGAACTTCGCGAAGATATGTGGACACGCTTTAAGGCTGCTTCCACTATCATCAACAAGCGCTACCAAGACCATTACCTTGCCATCAAGGAAAAGGAAGAAAAGAACCTTGAACTCAAGACAGCTCTTTGCGAGAAGGCTGAGGCTATGACAGCAGCAGAGACTGTTCCTGCAAATGCTGCCGCTTGGGATGAGCAGACAAAGATCATGCTCGAGCTTCAGGCAGAATGGAAGACTATCGGCTTCACTGCACAGAAGATGAACGCAAAGATCTTCGAGCGTTTCCGCGCAGCTTGCGACGCTTTCTTCACAAAGAAGAATGAGTTCTACGCTCAGCTCAAGGAATCTTACGCACAGAACATCGAGAAGAAGAAGGCTCTCGTTGAACAGGCAAAGGCTTTGGCTGATTCAACAGAATGGCGTGCTACTGCCGACAAGCTCGTAAACCTCCAGAAAGAATGGAAGGCTGTTGGCGCTACACCTCATAAGATCGGAGAAGAGCTTTGGTCAGAGTTTATTGGTGCTTGCAACAAGTTCTTCGACGCTCGCAATGCAGCAAACGCTGGTCAGCGCAACGAGCAGCAGGAGAATCTCCAGAAGAAGTACGATGTTGTGGCTCGCCTCAAGGCTCTCGTTGAAGAGCCTGTTGAGAACATGCGTGAAGTTCTCCGCGGTCTCTCTGAGGAATTCAGCAAGATTGGTCACGTACCTTTCAAGGAGAAGGATGCCCTCTACACAGAGTACAAGCAGGCTCTCGACGCTGCATACGCTAAGCTCAACAAGGCAAACGTTGGCAAGCGCCTTGACCGCTTCAAGAAGTCCATCAAGGAGACATCGGAAAACCTCGGCGATGAGCGTTCACGCCTTGCACGCCGCCTTGACAACCTCAAGAAGGAACTCGCTACAGTAGAGAACAACCTCTCATTCTTCTCACTCTCTAATGGCAAGAAGGCTAATCCACTCCTCGACGGCGTGAAGAAGCAGATGGAGAAGATCAAGGATGAGATCGCTCTCACAGTAGAGAAGATCAAGGCTATTGACGAAAAGTAATGTTCGCAGCCATTCTCGGCTGCGAGGCTAAAGGCTAAAGGCTGAAGGCTAAAGGCTATGATATAACGAAAGTAGGGCGAGGATTTCCGAGCCGCCATAAAGTAACAAGTATAAAATATAAAGTTTTAAGTATGATTACACTTGCAGGATGATGTTATGAGCAAAGAACCTGTTTACAAAGGTAATTATACTTTTGACTTCATACTTTATACTTCTTACACTGCGGCTCAGAAATCTTCGCCCTACACTTTTCTTGATTGGGAGGTGCGTTGCCCTCAACGCACCAACACCCACAAGAGTATGCTAACAGCACGGATGGTGCGTTGAGGGCAACGCACCTCCCAAATATCACTTCTCTCTCACATTGTTACTTCTAATCGTAAAACTGATACTCTCCCTTGCAGCCATCATCATTGGTGCCGACTGGATGACCAATGGTGCCTCTGCTGTTGCGGTGAAGATGCACATTAAGCCATTCATCGTCGGACTGACCATCGTGGCTATGGGAACATCAGCACCAGAGCTTTTCGTGTCCGTAAACTCCGCACTGGAAGCAATTAGCAGCGGCAATGCTGGCATGGGTGACATTGCTATCGGTAATGTCGTGGGCAGCAACATTTTCAACAACCTTCTCATAATCGGAAGTGTGGCACTCATTGCCCCACTTACGGTCAGCCAAGTAACGGTAAAAAGAGACCTTCCTATTGTCACTCTTGCATCCATCACCCTCTTCCTTTTCCTATTCAATGGTGATCTTTCTCGCCTTGAAGGCACATTCTTCTGCGTATGTTTCGTTCTGTTCATGTGGATGACAGTTCGCAGCGCAAAGAACAACAGTGAAGAAAGCGAAAGCACTGAAGGCGTAAAGACCATGGCGATATGGAAAGCCATCATCTGCATAGCTGTCGGCTTAACAGTATTGGTACTGGCTTCAGACCATTTCGTTGAATACGCATCGGAAATAGCAACCAGTCTCAACGTGTCAGAGAAAATTGTTGGCCTTACCATTGTTGGTGCTGGCACATCGGCTCCAGAACTTGCCACATCACTCATGGCTGCACGCAAAGGACAAGGTGAGATGGCTATCGGTAATGTCATCGGCAGCAACATCTTCAACATTCTGATGATTCTCGGTCTTACGGGACTCATCCAACCGCTCGAAGGCATCTCAATAAACTATATCGACCTCAGCGTATTAATCTTGGCAGCCGTACTCTTCTGGCTGTTCTCATTCACGAAATACAAGCTGGAGCGTTGGGAGGGAGCCGTGCTGTTATCACTGTGTGCAGGCTACATCACTTGGCTGGTCATCAACGCATAACAATATGATCATCGAACAACCCGTAATATTCCTCCGCTGGCTTTATCCAAGAGCGACCTGGAGAATGGACAAGAATGTCAAGGCTGTCTATCTGACTTTCGACGACGGGCCGATACCAGAGGCTACGCCATTCATCCTTGAAACGCTGAGGAAGTACAACATAAAAGCGACCTTCTTCATGGTGGGCGACAACGTGAGGAAACATCCCGAGCTCTTTGAACAAGTGAAGGTGGAAGGTCATCGCATAGGCAACCACACCTTCAACCACTTCAGCGGTATGCGACATTGGACGAAAGAATACATCGACAATGTAAAGAAGGCAAACGAGCTGCTCCAGACAGACCTCTTCCGTCCACCACACGGATGGATTCGCTATCCGCAATACGGATACATTTCGCCTCACTACCGCGTCATAATGTGGGATGTCGTCACTCGCGACTACAGCAACCGACTCACTGCCGCTGATGTAGTGGATAATGTGAAGCGCTATTCTCGCAACGGCTCAATAATAACCTTCCACGACTCGTTGAAGAGCATTGACAAGCTCCGCACCGCCTTGCCAGAGTCCATCGAATGGCTTATGGAGCAAGGATATGAATTTCGAGTTTTCAAGTAATAGGTAACACGAAATCATATCATACTTAATACTTATTACTTAATACTTATATACTTAAAGCATGCACAGATCAGGTTTTGTAAACATAGTAGGAAATCCTAATGTAGGCAAGTCAACGCTGATGAATCAGCTTGTTGGCGAGCGCATATCAATAGCCACTTTCAAGGCACAGACCACACGCCATCGCATCATGGGCATCGTGAATACGGAGAATTCGCAGATAGTATTCTCTGACACTCCTGGTGTGCTCAAACCTAACTATAAGCTCCAGGAGTCTATGCTCGCTTTCTCCGAATCGGCTCTTCAGGACGCAGACATTCTCCTGTACGTTACGGATGTCATCGAGAGTCCAGAGAAGAATATGGAATTTCTTGAGAAGGTGCAGAAGATGACCATTCCAGTACTTCTTCTCATCAACAAGATTGACCTCTCAAACCAGAAGGATCTTCCGAAGATTGTGGAGAAATGGCACAAGCTTCTGCCTAACGCAGAGATTCTACCAATGTCGGCAAGCAACAAGTTCGGCATCGATATGCTCATGTCTCGCATCAAAGAACTTCTTCCAGAGTCACCACCATTCTTCGACAAGGACCAGCTCACCGACAAACCTGCGAGATTCTTCGTCTCAGAAATCATCCGCGAGAAGATTCTCCTCTACTACGACAAGGAGATACCTTACTCTGTGGAAGTTGCCGTAGAGTCGTTCAAGGAAGAGCAGAAGATTATCCGCATACGCGCAATAATCTACGTTGAGCGCGATTCTCAGAAGGGAATCATCATCGGTCATCAGGGCGTAGCATTGAAGAAAGTTTCTTCCGAAGCTCGCAAGACATTGGAAAAGTTCTTCGACAAACAAATCTTCCTCGAGTGCTACGTGAAGGTTGACAAAGACTGGCGCTCTTCGAAGAAAGAACTTGATGGCTTCGGCTACAATCCGAACTAAAGCATATAAACAAACCTATATCCTATAAGAAGCATCTGCGTTTTCCGCAGATGCTTCTTTTTTTATTCATGTTCCTATCTGTCTGATCCGGATTTCCATCAGTTATGATCCGGATTTCTATGAGTTACAAAAAAATTCGTATACAAACTCACATCAGTTTTGTATACAAACTCGATTGGAGTTTGTATACGAACTTTTTCAAAACTCATAGAGTTATGCGTAGTAAGTCATAGGAAGAGCGGCAGAAAGTGATGGTAATAATAACCGTAACTGATAGGAATATTATCGTGAATACCCATAAAATCGTGAACACTTTTTATACACTTCTCGCCTATTCACGATGCGAGAATGCCCATAAACAGGGACTTTCGTGAATACCGTGAATAATTTCACGCTATTCTATATAACAAGAAAACATCTGCGCCATCTGCATCATCTGCGAGAGAAACATTTCCTTCACATTGAGGACATTGATTTCTTTCACGCAGATGATGCAGATGGCGCAGATGTTTCTATACATTACCCGAATGACAACCATATAAGGGTCGCCATTTCGGAAAGTTATTACCAAGGCGAGTAATAATTTGAAGAGCCTTCATAATACAATTTACCATTCATGTATGTCAGTATAGTTTCATCAGATATAAGCAATTTGTTGTCCACAAGAACGTATGTGTATAGTTTCTTGTTTACAGGGAGATAGTACCAACCAGCATGGTCAGGAACAGGCGATGTACTCTTTCCACTCCATGCATTCTTATCTGTTGTTACATTGCCGTATTTGTACAGGGTATTATCGTTCACGAACTCTATTACATTGTAAGTGGAGAAACCGCTGTTTGACATAGCCCACATGCCTCTCAAATGTGTTCCGCCTTTTACGTCATCATCATCTCCACCACATGAAGAGAAGGAAACTGCAATACAAAGTACAAAGACGAGCATCATCAAGACGCTCCAAAATTTGTTTGATTTCATGTTTTATTCTTTATAATATTTACGACTACCTTTTATAATATATGCTGTTGTATATTGAACACTTTCATACTCGTCATTGAATTGGAGAACTATCGTGTTGTCCTTTGTATTGAATACATAGTTAAAATCCTCGTAAGAATCACCTTTATTATTAGAATAATATATTCCTGTGGTTGAAGTCTTGAAATAAAAATAATAACCATTTTCAGCAACCCATTTCGTTCCTAACACAGGATTTGCAGGTTTCGCATCAACGGGATCATTTGAACCATCATCTCCACCACATGAAGTTAGAGTCATTACTGTACTAAGCATCATTACAAGCATTATTACGATGCTCCAAAGTTTGTTTGTTTTCATTTTGGTTTTAAGAATAAAAGAAGGGGCATGACCTCTGTCCGAATACTACTTATTCTTAATCCAGGCACGGCCAAGCACCTTATACGCAAACAAGTATGGAGGAAAGGTCACGCCCCTATATGGGACGTGAGCCAATCACTAACTTGTTCTCGCGTAATCTTCATTTTGGCCGTTTCGGATTAAGAGAACAAGAGCGAAAGCTCAAGTATATTATGTATGTCGAACGGATTACACTTACCTTCGTAGTTAATAATTATGTTTAATTTCTCCCGTCCATTAAGGGAGGGACTACGTCGGTGAAAAGGCTGCACTATCGTGCACCGTTCTTCTGTTTTCAATTTGTTTCTGTTTCGTATCGTCTATCGCTTAACATTATATCTAACAATGTATGGCTAAGACTGGTATTGTTCCTTTCTTTGTTAGTGGTTATTATTTTGTTTTACTGTATTTTAGAGAGATGTTTCATTTGTAGTGGTTTCATTCTACCAAAGATGTCACTACATTTAGGAACTCCTCTACTTGAGGACGTAGTAAGGTTATTGTTTCTTCGTCATATTGAATGAAATCGTCATAATCTCCTGTGATTCTGTCGTTGAAGAGTCTGGCAAAGAAACGTGTATATTTCTTGTCTATCAGTCCATTCACTCCGAAATGTAATCCAAATTGCTGCTTGACCCCATCATGAGTATGGGCTGAGATTTTGTGTTTTAGAAGAAGCGCCACCACAGCATAGTAACAGGCGTAATAGAATCTGTTGATTGCTGCATTATAACACTTTGAAGCAATCATAATGTCAGCCTCAACAAGGGTTGCTTTGGAGCGTTCTATCCTATATTTGATTAAAGCCTGACGGTCTTCGTCTTTCAGTTCCTGTTTCATAGCTTTACACCTTCATTCATTACATTAATATAAAATGGAGTTGCGAAAGGACGGTTCTCCCATTGCTGTTTCGTATAGACAAGAGGACTTATTGTGACCCCTTCTTCCAATTCCAAATCAAATAGAGGGTCAGTAATCTTCTCCTTGTCTTTCAGAGAAAGATTGTTCTGATGGACTAGTATGAGCAAATCAATATCGCTTTCAGGTGTTGCATCACCGCGTGCCTGAGAGCCATAAAGTATCACATCTGAATCAGGTGAAACAGAGTGTAAAATAGACTTTATCTTTCCTATAGTGTCTGTCCTTCTCATAATAAACAGCAAATCTGTCTGCAAAGTTATATATAATAAATGTAATGCGCAAGAAAAAAGGCGAGAAACTGAAAATTAATTCTTTCTCTTTTCATTATTTAAATAAAAAATCATAATTTTGCGGACAAATTACAATACTAAAAAATGAAATACAAGCACAAAGTTCAGTACTACGAAACAGACAAACAGGGCGTTACGCACCATTCCAACTATATCCGCATCATGGAGGAAACGCGTGTTGACGCCATGGAACAGATGGGCTTCGGATATGAGCGCATGGAAGAAGCTGGTGTATTTTCGCCTGTTATGGGCGTGACCTGCGACTACAAGCGTCCTACGACTTTCGCCGACGTCATAGAGGTGGAAATATCCGTGGCAGAAATGAGTAAGTTGAAGACAAGGTTCGCCTACAAGATGACTTGCAACGACAAGGTTGTATGCCTTGGCACTTCACTTCATTGCTTCCTGGACAGAAACGGAAGACCGGTAGCCATAGAAGAGCATTTCCCTGAGTTTTACAAGGAGTTGTGCAAGCTTATGAAGCAATAACTCTGTAACATATTCCTATATAACCCTAACTAATATGATAAAAGACATTGCCCACATCGCCTTGAATCCATTGGATATGGACAAGAGCGTTGATTTCTTTGAGAAAGTGTTTGGATGGAAGAAAGTCTTTGAACTTCACCATGAAAACGGAGAGCCTTGGATAATCTACCTGAAGATATGCAAAGGCCATTTCCTTGAACTATTCTATGGCGGCCAGAACGACCGCGACTATGCCTTTGACTTCAAGAAGACTGGCTACAACCACTTGTGCGTAACCGTAGGAGACATCCGTAAGACTCTTCAAGAGATTTACGAGAAAGGCTATATTGATTCGCCTGAACCAGAAGTTGAAAAGAGCAAGTGCAAGAATCTTTGGCTCTACGATCCAGACGGCAACGGCATAGAACTACAGGAATATACACCTGAATGTGTGCAGATGCAGAGCAACGAAGCGCCTTACGAATTTGGACGTGAAGGTTATGTTGGCATCGGTCACGCTTGCTTTGTATGCAAGGACATCAATGCTTCGCTCGATTTCTATTGCAACAAGCTCGGCATGAAACTTGTTGGCATTCAGGAAAATGACGAAGGAGAGCCTTGGCTTCACTATGTACGCATGGCTGATGGCGTTTATCTTGAGCTGATACCTAACGGCGAAGGAGAGAATCCAAACACAGGATGGAACTCACGCAGCTTTCAGCACCTATGCCTTGAGACTGACAATCTCCAGGAAGATGTTGAACATCTCAGATCCATCGATGTGGAGATTGACCAAGAGCCAAAGACTTCATCAGACCTCAACTGGCAAGCATGGATTCACGACCCAGACGGCAACAAGATTGAACTCATGATGATTGACCCTAATTCTCCACAGGCGAAAGCGTAGAAAAAGGGAAAGATAAAAACACAATATATTTTGATAGAAATAAAAACACAAGTCCAAGTGTAGATATTTTAAACACGGGTTTCACGAGTTTCACTAGTCTTTATAAACTTTTGTAACTATATAATAAGCGCTGGGGGAAAACTTGTGTAACTTGTGCAACTCGCGTTTAATAATAAATAGATAGTAGTCATTTGTGATTATACAAATTTACTTATGAAAAAAACTTTAATACTCCTTTGCATGATGTCAGCAATGATTCTTTCATCATGCAGCAATTCATCAGAAACAGCGCAGAAGTCTGACGAAATCAAGGATTCTCTCCAAATAACTAATCCTGAGCTTTATGCTGCGCAAAACCAGAAGCTTGAATTGAAGGCAGACCGCGGCACAATGAAGAATCCACTCGACCTCAACGGCTTCATTCAGATTGCTATTCTCGTGCCTGACATTGAGGCAGCAGCACGCGAGTGGTCGCAGATTCTTAATGTGCCAATGCCAGAGATTAAGGTTTTCCAAACAGCTGAAACAGCATCGCCAGACATAAAGTATTATGGCAAGAACTACAAGTTCGGTCTCAAGCTTGCGTCCATCATGGCACCACAAGGTTTCATCATCGAACTGCACGAAATTCTTGACGACAACCCAAGTACATTCAACGAGTTCATCAAGGAGCATGGCTATGGCGTGCATCACCTCGGCTTTGCCGTTGGCGACCGTCGCGACTCTGTTGTAAACGAACTCGTGGAGCGTGGCTATCCAAAGCGCGTAGAGCACTTCTACCCAGGGGGCAGCTGGACTATCATCGGCAGCGAGGAGTCACTTGGCGTGAACTTGAACGTAAAACCAGCAATGTAATAACAAACCGCATAAAACAAAATCTTATGAATTGTCCACATCGTCCGGCAACCGTCGGAGAACAAAACTACTTTGAATGCACATGTCCGAAGGAATGTCCAAGGCACGGAAAGTGTTGTGCATGTGTAGCTCATCATCGCGAGCATGGCAAACTACCACATTGCCTGCGTCAAACAAATAATTAATCAAGTACATAATTTTATCATGACAAAGTACATCATTTTCATTGCCGCAGCTTTGGCTGTAGTAGCATTCATCTTTATCTCTTGCACTAAAGATAATGACGATTTCTCATACGAAGAGAATCTAAAAAAGGGACAGGAATATCTTGCCGAGAATGCCAAGCGCGAAGGCGTTGTAACAACCGCTTCCGGACTTCAGTACGAAGTGCTGCGTGAAGGCAACAAGGACGGTAAGAGCCCTACGTCTCGCAGCCAAGTGCGCTGCCATTACAAAGGAACTTTCATCAATGGAAAGGTTTTCGATTCAAGCTACGAGTCAGGAAGTCCTATCGTATTCCCTCTCAACGGTGTAATACGCGGCTGGACTGAAGGTCTCCAGTACATGACAGAAGGTGCCAAGTATCGTTTCGTCATACCTTATCAGTTGGCATACGGTCCTGGAGGTTACGCCTCAATACCACCATACTCTACACTCATCTTTGAGGTGGAATTAATAGAAGTGCTCTAATAAAACCACAACGCAACGAATCGACATTACAACGAATCTACATATTTCTTCAAGTCGCGATAGAACGGATTGCGGGAAAGCGTCTCGGCATCGCCAAGAATGAAGAGTTTCATGCGAGCACGCGTCATGGCAACATTCATTCGACGAAGGTCACGAAGGAAACCGATTTCGCCTTTCTCGTTGCTGCGAACAAGAGAAATCATGATGATGTC
>JAZRXS010000041.1:0-4190 GCA_045600325.1 Prevotella sp. | reverse complement strand
TACGGCGGCTCGCAGATGAGCAGTAGCGTGGAGAAACTCAAAAGGGAACTGCCGGAGGATAAGTTTGAGGTGATGTGTTTCAACTACCCTCAGCGAGAATGCCGTGCTGCGATTCGTTTCCTTGAGCATAAGATAAAGAAGAACCACATCGACATCGTGGTAGGTTCTTCGCTCGGTGCGTTTGTAGCAATGTGCCTGAAGGTGAAGTGCCGTAAGATTATCATCAATCCATGTCTCGTGCCAACGGTGGAGCTGCCTAAGCTCGACCCATTGCCAGGCAAGCCTATCCCTTCGCCACAGCTCATAGCAAGCTACGGACCATACGAGGCAAAAGTCTTCGACCACATCACCGAAGGCACCCATTGCTTCATGGCAGAGCACGACGAACTGCTCGGCAACACCTATCGCCCACAGATGGAAGCACACATGCCCGTCACGACAATCCCTGGCGGTCATCGTCTGTCTGATGAGGCTCTGCCGATAATAAGGGATGTCCTGATGCAAAAAAATGAGAGTAAACATTGAATTTCCAAAAAAGTTGATAATATTCTTTGTAGGCAAAGCGTCACGCTAACGCGATGCCGAGCGAAATAATGATCTTCCAAAAACTATATTAAACATGAATGTGAACAATATCTTTCAAGACTACCTGAACAGTGGTTTCGGATTTATAGAAAGCGACCATGTGGGAGCACTGAGCAAACTCTCGGTAGAGCAGTTGATAACCATTTACAACGGATTCGTGCAGGAGCATGCCGAGCTGGAAGAATATCTTGCAGCCAGCAACACCTATGAGGTTATCGGCAAGGCGCGCAACGAAGGTGTGCATAGTGCTTTCCTGAAAGACCTCGTGGCGGGAAAGTGGTACGATGAGAAGAACAAAGAGAACACGGCCATTCATCTGCTCGACATCATCTTGGCTCGTGCCGAGAACCAAGGTAAACGAAACGAGATAAACGAAGAACTTCGTCGAGCCATCCTCACAAGAAACGTCTGCCTCGGAAAGGCTATTGGAGAATGTGAATTGACAGTGGAAAAATACCTTACGAGATATGGTAAGGAATGTCAAACCCTGAATGATGTAACAAACAAGAATAAGCGCATTGACATCTATCTTCGCATTGAACTCAGAGAGAAGATACTCGGACATGACTGCATTGAAGTGTTTATCGAGAATAAAGTGCAGAGTAAGGAGCATGGTTGTCAGACAGACACATATTACGAGGAATGCAATAATGGTGGGTTCAAGCGACCTTTCCAGATTTTCGTGTATCTCTCGCCACTGCCACTTCAACGCATAAACCGCTACGATGAACTGGAAGATTGCGAGAAGCCGGGCTGTCCGCACTACATTTCCATCTGCTATCAGGATGTTCTCGACACCATCATTGAGCCGTTGCGCTCTGGTAAGCGATACACGGCACATGAGATGGCGCAACTGGATGACTATGTCAGTTGTTTGGAACTTCCTGCTTTGCCCGAAGGTGAGGATTCGGAGACCGCTTCTCTGTGCATCATGGCAACAAGTCGTCACGAACGCAGCCTCATAGAGAAGTTCCTTGGCAATCCCGTCAACCGATTTATTTACGAACATGCATTGGCCTTGCAGAATGGTGAAAACCTTTTCCGAACAGTAGGAGAAATCCATCCCCGAAGCTGCAACACCCCATGCTTGGATTCCGGTAATTATCATCACCTTCTGACAGACCACGAACTGATATGCCTCCTTGTGAAGAGACGCTTAATGCCTTTAGTTCAGCGAGAAGACGAAATCCTGCGCCAGGTGGACGATTGCAAGGTCGTAGGACATCAGAATGGTTCTACACCTTTCCTTGTATGGTCTCCCGAGTCTTGCCACGACAACCTGTTCCTGCATTACTTTGATACCAACCTCTTTGAATACCGTGGCAAGGCGTACAACAAGATCTCGAATGCGCTCGATGCTGCCGTATCGGATTATATAAACGAGCACGACGGGGTTGTGGACATCGTTAATATGTTTGCTCCTGTATATGCAAAGAAGGGAGCTGTCAAGCCATGCTTCGTGACAGAGACTGAGGACAAAAAGTATTACCGCCCAGCCAAAGTGGAATCGCTTTACATCCGTAAGGAGATAGAGGCTGAAAAACTCCCGACGCTCAATGATATTCTTGGCAAAGGTTATGAGATAAAACCTCTTTCTACAGAACTGTTCCACAAGTTGCATACAGATGGCGTAGAGAATGGTAGCATATTGTGCCCTATGGCCGACAAATCCGTGAGACTTAAGGAAGTACGTAAGGACGAGTACATGAGAATTGACGGCACCGACTTCTACTATCGCAAGTATTTTGACCGTACAAAGCTGGTGGGTCTCAATGCTATGCTTACGTCCAACTGCATTGAACTGTTAGATAAGAAGAACCCAGACCTCCAACTCTTGCAACTGTTCGTCGGGTCCCATCAGTCTTTGATATTCTCTGTCAAGAAGATTAGTTCGGACTTGTACTAGCGCAAATGAGGTAACCAGAGGACGAATTTAACACTCTTTCGTAAAAAATCATCCGAAATATTGAATTTTCAAAAAAGTTGATTATTTTAACAGCGTAATCAGAAAAAACGAAATAGCTATGATGAACGCATTTGACTTTGAAAAAGTTTACGACGAACTCTGCGATATTGACGCTAATCGCCGTGTTTCACGAACCTGGACAGAAGACTTCGTAGACGAAGATACGCACGAAGTCATTATCCTCGAGCGCAACGAAGTAGTCCGCGAACGCGAATATACTGCTAATGAGCTCGCTCGCGTAACCGAAATCGAAGACTTCATCCTTCAGCACATTGCCACGCTGACTGATGACCAGCTTGAGACGATGTACTACCGCACGCATAAACTCGCCTATCTCCGTGAGGGTATGCAACGCCAACTCACCTGGACCCTCGACGAAGATGAAGATGACATCAATAATGTGACCTACACCATCACCAGTGCCCGTTCCGAATCGCTCGATGCCATCGAAACGCTCATCGACGAAGTGTGCCAGCGTGAAGGCATGCCCGAGAATATCGCCGACGGACTGTCGATGTATGTACCCTACAGTGCCCTTATGCAACTGCTCATAGGCGAGAGTCAGTTTATGGGATTCGTAGAGTGCAAAGAGCGCACTGCCGATTCCCTCATCCTCCAGTGCGACTGTCCCCGCCGAAGCATCGCTGCCCTCGCCGAAGCCCTCACCGAGACTTTCGGCGTGAGAGTTGAAGTGACAGAAGGTGAGTAAAACATGTGTAAGTATCAAAACTGAACAAACATGAGTAGAAGAGAAGAACTCCGCCAGAAGTACAGTGCTAAAGTCGAAGCCCTCGATGCACAGATAAAAGAACTGGGCGAGAAGTTTACTATATTCTTTGCTAGCAAAGCGTCACGCTAACGCGATGCCGAGCGGTATGCGTAATCAATAAAACGAAATCACTATGAATAAAGAAACTGAAATGCGCTCAATAATTGAAGAACTTATGGTAAACTTAACAAAAGAGACATTTGATGAGTTCATGATAGAGTGTGGCAAAGTTCCCCTTCTAACGTTAGAGCAAGAAACATTCTACATAAAACGTGCTCAGCAGGGAAGCCTTAGGGCTATGCAGGCAATATGCAATGCAAATATGCGATTTGTTGTTTCTGTTGCCAACGTAAACAAAGGTGATCTTGATATCATTTCCGCAATTCACATTGCAGAACCCGGACTTATCTATGCGGTGAAAACATACGACACAGCATCTGATAAGAAATTTCTTGCGTATGCCGCAGAGTGCATGAAGGAATGCTTCAAGAAGAACTCACGCAGATTGAAGATAACGAAGACGATTACAAAGCGCAGTACCACAGAATCAGAAAATGTAAATGAAGGGACTCTGATACATTTGCCTCTTTTTCAGAAAGATGATTATGACCATATTACCGAAGCAGGAATTATGAGTTCAGTGTATAATCTAAAAGAATTATCTGAGGCACAGAAGAAAATAAATTCTCGAAATTAAATTTCAGTCTACTTCTTACTATGTTACAAACGTAACAAAATTATGATGACACTATATTCAAACTTTTGTAAAATTGTCAGTGGCAGCATCATTGGTGACTGCAATGACACCAACATTCTGAGTACAATACATTTGAGCGAGAATGACCATACGAATATTCTATGGCAGATTCT
>JAZRXS010000040.1:0-14120 GCA_045600325.1 Prevotella sp. | reverse complement strand
TTAAGTTTACCGTTTAGTGTGAAATAAGGGTTGATGAGCTTTATGCTATCTTGCGCATTGTTTATTGCAGTGAGATAGAAAGTGCGCATAATCTTTGGCGTCACATTCGGCTCACGATTCGCAATGCCCACACGCTTCTTGTGAGCTGTCGAAGTGGTATCTTTCTTCAGATTCCGTGTGATATAATCAGCGTTTGCACAAGCGTGATAATACTTTGCACCACCAACATTCTGCTTTGCAGTCTTGTTCCATATTCTAAGGAAAATGCTCTGAAGCGTATTTACTTCCTCACCTTGTATGCGGCAATGCATATCGTGCCATTCGCCAACTTGCTCAGTGCCATGGATATAGTAGTCGGCAACATTCATTCCGCCGGTATAAGCCACACGACCGTCAATGACTACAATCTTACGATGGTCACGAGCCCAGACATGGTTTACCCAAGGGAAAGCCAAAGGATCAAATTCATAAATCTCTACCCCTCTCTCGCGAATACTCTTCAAGTGATGGTTCTTCAGCGGGCGGTTGTTTGAAGAATTGCCAAAAGAATCAAACAATGCTCTCACCTCAACACCTTCCTTTGCCTTCTCTGCAAGCAGGTCAAAGAGACTATTTGCTATGGAATCGTTGCGGAAATTAAAGTATTCCAAATGGACAGATTCCTTGGCGTTACGAATAGCCTCAAACATATCGTCAAACTTCTCCTGACCGTTCAAGAGAAGCACCACGCTATTGTTGTCGGAAAAGTTCACACCCTCCTTCTCCAGAGCCTGCTGGACGATGGAATCAGAAGATGCTTGAGCAAACAGCGCAAGTGAAAATGACAAGAAAGATATGAGAGAGAGAAGATGTTTCATTTCCCAAAACGAGGCTTAGTTTGTAATTTATAGCCTGAAAGGCTTATAGCTACATAGCCCAGGGCAGAGCGAAGCGGCACCCTGGGTGTTTAGTGAGTGGTATTTGTAAACGCCCTATAAGGACAAAAGTCCGTCTAACAGGTTGAATATTAACACTTTTGCCCTTACAGGGCGTATCCGCATAAACCATCCACAATACCCAAGGCGCCGCTTCGCTTGCCATTGGGCTATGTAGCTCTTTGGGCTTTCAGCCCATTTTACCAGACACCAATAGTTACTTACACTTTTGAATACGCAGGAGCATCAATCGGACAGAACTCCTTGTTCTTATACTTGAACGTAGCCGCTGCAGCAATCATAGCTGCATTGTCAGTCGTATAAGAGAACTTCGGAATATAGATGGTCCAACCGTAACGCTTGGCATGATCTTGGAAAGCATTGCGCAGACCATTGTTTGCACTAACGCCACCAGCCACAGCAACATGCTTTATGCCAGTCTGTTTCACCGCAAGGCGCAGTTTCTTCATCAGGATTTCTACGATGGTATATTCAAGGCTTGCCGCGAGATCTTCCTTGTGATGCTCAACGAAATCAGGGTCTTCCTCAAGCCATTTGTTAAGGCTGTAGAGGAAACTTGTCTTCAAACCGCTGAAACTATAGTCAAGGTTCTTTATGTTTGGCTTGGCAAAAGCAAACGCCTTCGGATTTCCTTGACGTGCAAGACGGTCAATGATTGGTCCTCCCGGATATCCCAAGCCCATAACCTTAGAGCATTTGTCAATGGCTTCGCCTGCAGCGTCATCAATTGTCTGACCGAGAATCTCCATGTTATCGTAAGCATTCACCTTGATAATCTGCGAATTACCACCACTTACCAGAAGACAAAGGAATGGGAAAGGCGGAGGTGTCTGGTCATTGTCGGCAGCCTTAATGAAGTGAGCCATTACATGACCTTGCAGATGGTTGACATCAATGAGAGGGATATTAAGACTTCTTGCCAAACCTTTCGCAAGACTTACTCCAACGAGAAGCGAACCCATAAGTCCAGGTCCACGAGTGAAAGCGATGGCAGAGAGTTCGCTCTTGTCCACGCCAGCTTGCTTGAGAGCCTCGTGAACAACTGGCACTACATTCTGTTGGTGAGCGCGAGAAGCAAGTTCAGGCACCACACCACCATAACTTTCGTGAACTTTCTGCGATGCAGTGACATTTGAAAGCAGCACTCCGTCGCGCATAACGGCAGCCGAAGTGTCGTCGCAAGAAGATTCTATTGCTAATATGCAGCAGTTTTCTGTATTCATTTTATTGTCTTTTGAGCCGCAAAGTTACCAAATATATTATTAATAATGTGTATTAAACTCCAAAAACTCGCTAAAGGTTTTGTTTGTTTAATAAAAATCATTAACTTTGGCGCTCAAAACCAACGCATAATGAACTATAGAAAGATAGGAGGACACCTGGCAGCGTGTGGTGCTTATTCCATTTTCGGATTCAACATCATACTCACCAAAGATCTCACAAACTCACATATTTTCACTCCTCTTTCGCTCTTCACTCTTAGGGCATTAGGAGCAGGATTGCTTTTCTGGACATTATCTCTTTTCACGAAAAAGGAAACCGTTGACCGCAAGGATTTCATACAGATTTTCCTTGCCAGTCTGCTCGGTTATTTCGGAACACAGATAACATTCCTCATCGGCATCAACTACACTACCCCACTCGACTGCTCAATCATTTCGACTCTCGGCCCAGTGTTCACAATGCTCGTGGCTGCTGTTGTGCTTAAAGAACCTATAACCGTGAAGAAAGCTGGCGGTGTATTGCTGAGTCTTGCGGGTATTATCCTGCTTATCATGAGTAGTAAAACTGCGGTCTCTGATCCAAACCGCATAACAACTCCTGGGGGAATCATCCTCTTGGTAATGAACTGCTTATGCTTCGCAGCATATCTCGGCATCTTCCGCCCAGTGATACAGAAATATTCGGTTGTGACATTCATGAAGTGGATATTCCTTTTCTCCTTCGTATTGTCAGCACCGTTCTCAGCAGGTGATTTGTTTGTCGTTGACTATAGTTCAGTGCCGCTGATATGTTACCTTGACCTCGGCTATCTTGTGCTCTTCGCAACATTCATCTCTTACTTCCTCATACCTATCGGACAGAAGGAATTGCGTCCAACATTGGTCAGCCTTTATTCATACGTCCAACCAATAATAGCCTCTGCATTAGGCATTTATCTCGGCATGGACCGCATAACACTCACAAAATCTCTCGCCCTCGTAGCAGTTGTTTCTGGCGTTGTATTGGTGAACATGTCGAAGGGGAAAAGAACAGCCCCCTAACCCCCGAAGGGGGAACTCTTAATAGCATTATTCGCTTCTAACATTTATTATAACAAAAATTTATCAAGAATTAGTGAATTAGAGAATTATTTTATATATCAGGTTCTCTTATTCGCTTGAATTCAAAAGAATTATAAGAACAGAGCAAAAAAGAAAATTCTCCAATTCACTAATTCTTGATTATAAAAATAAATACTATCACTTACTAATATTCAATCCCCAAAGTCAATTAAAAGTTTCCCCCTTCGGGGGCTAGGGGGCTTCTATGGGGCTGTCACTATGATAAAAGAACTTCAACTCCGCATACTTCCACAGATAGCCGGCGACAGCAATCGTCTTCGCGACTATCTCTCAGACGAATACGCTATCAGAAAGCCAAGCATCAAGGGCGTTCGCATATTGAAGCGCTCCATCGATGCCCGACAGAGACAGGTGTTTGTCAACCTTAAGGTGCGCATATATATTAATGAAGAGCCAACGGACGACGAATATATCAGCATCGACTACAAGCCGGTTTCAGGCAAGCGTCAGGCTGTTGTCGTAGGCGCTGGTCCTGCGGGACTTTTCGCTGCCCTTCGTCTCATTGAGCATGACATCAAGCCAATAGTGATCGAACGCGGAAAGAACGTTCGTGACCGCAAGAAAGACATTGCGAACATCTCTCGCGAAGGCTATGTTGACCCAGAGAGCAACTACTCTTTCGGCGAAGGTGGAGCCGGTGCCTATAGCGACGGAAAGCTCTACACTCGCTCAAAGAAGCGCGGTTCAGTTGACAGAATTCTGAACATCTTCTGTCAGCACGGAGCTTCTACAGCCATTCTTGCAGATGCACATCCTCACATTGGTACCGACCGACTTCCACGCGTTATCGAGAACATGCGCAACCAAATTATCCGTTGTGGCGGCGAAGTGCATTTCCAGACAAAGATGATTTCGCTGATTTTCGACCCCCTCCAACTCCCCCACAAGGGGGAGGGTCATCCGGAAGGCATCCCCTCCCTTGTGGGGAGGTCGGGAGGAGTCCGCGGCATCATCGCCAAAGACCTCACGACTGGCGAAGAAAAGGAAATTCTCGGCCCGGTAATACTTGCTACTGGCCATTCCGCTCGTGATGTTTACCGTTATCTTCACGCAGCAAACATCCTCATAGAACCGAAATCACTTGCCGTCGGTGTTCGTCTTGAACACCCATCTCACCTCATTGACCAGATTCAATACCACTCTCGTGACGGTCGCGGTAAGTATCTTCCAGCAGCAGAATACAGCTTTGTAACTCAGGTGGAAGGTCGTGGCGTATATAGTTTCTGTATGTGTCCTGGCGGTTTTGTCGTTCCTGCGGCAAGCGGACCAGAGCAACTTGTTGTAAACGGCATGAGTCCTTCTTCTCGTGGCGGCAAATGGAGCAATAGCGGAATGGTGGTTGAAGTAACGCCTGAGTCGGTGCAAAACACTAAACACCAAACACTAAACACTAAATCAATCCACACATTGGGAACTTCCCTCCCCCCTGTGGGGGAGTCGGAGGGGGTCAGCCCTCTCATCATGCTTGAATACCAGGAAGAGTTGGAGCGACTCTGCTATAACAACAAAGGTGAGAAGCTTGCAGCGCCTTCTCAGCGCATGGCAGATTTCGTAAACAATCGTATTTCAGCAGATCTTCCTGCATCGTCCTATTCTCCTGGCGTCATCTCTTCCCCACTCCATTTCTGGATGCCGAAGGACATTCGCACCCGATTGCAACAAGGTTTCAAGGATTTCGGAAAGAAGAGCCACGGTTTTCTCACAAACGAAGCCATCCTTATCGCAATGGAAACACGCACTTCGGCTCCTGTAAGAATAGTTCGAGACAACGAAACTCTTCAGCACATAGAGGTCAGCGGACTCTATCCTGCCGGCGAAGGTGCTGGTTACGCAGGCGGAATCGTATCTGCTGCCATTGACGGCGAGCGTTGCGCTGATGCTTTGGCTGAACAAAACTAATCATTCTAAAAACACGGATATGCGAAAACTCTATATTCTTTTCTCACTCATATTCTGTATTATGACTGCAAACGCGCAAGTGACACCTGAGACTCTAAAGAAGTGGCGCACAGCGGCTGAACATGGCGTTGCAGCAGCTCAATACAATCTTGCATTATGCTACAGCAAGGGCAATGGGATTGAACAAAACCATGAAGAAGCCATCAAATGGTATCTGAAAGCTGCAAATCAAGGACATCTCTCTGCACAGCATAACCTGGCTTACTGCTATCTGCAAGGCAGAGGCGTTCCACAAAATTCCAAGGAGGCTGTCAAATGGTTTATGAAAGCTGCCGAACAGGGAGATGTGGATTCACAGTTCAATGTTGGCATGGCTCATATCCTTGGTGAAGGAGTAGAGAAGAACGAACAAGAGGCTGTGAAGTGGTTTCTTAAGGCTGCAGAGAATGGAGATGCGCGTGCAGAATGCAACATGGGATACTGTTATGGCGGTGGCAATGGAGTTACTCAGGACAGCAAACTATCGGCTGAATGGTTTCTCAAGGCTGCAGAACATGGCAACGCAACTGCGCAATTCAACATTGCTGAATGTTATCGTGATGGCAGCGGTGTTGAGCAAAACCTCGATGAGGCAATAAAATGGTATAAGAAAGCAGCCGAACAAGGTAACGAAAAGGCTAAGGCAAGACTGGAAGCCCTGAGACAATAGAATCGAAGAAAAAGAGAGAAAAACATGCTCCCAGACCGTTAACAATCGTTAATAACGGTTAAAAATATACGCAAAACGGAAGAATTTTATCGTTTGTCGGTAATTTTCTTCCGTTTTTGTTTGGTAGTAACACAAAAAGTTTTACCTTTGCAGCAGAAAAAATTATCGTTTAACAATAAAAGTTTCACGAATACAAGAAACTTCTTCAAACAAAACACTACCGCAAATGAAGCTAAAATTCAACATTCTCTGCATCGTCATCGTACTTCTTTCCATTTGGGGATTTGTCAATCCTATGGTCCAGACTTCCAACATGTACGGCGATGGAAAAACAGAAGTGGATTTATTCCAAAAGATGGAGTCGCTAAACCTTAGCGGACCAACAGAAATCATCAAACTTTGGCCTAAGAACACTGACTATTGGTTTGCCGACAGCATCTACAACAAGAAGTCAGGCAAGATGGAACCGATGCAGATATATGAAGCTCAGGTACATTCTTCTGTGGTAAAGGCGGGCGATTCTCCAGAAGGATTCTACGCTATGCTTCGCGGCATCTCTCTCGGCCTGATAATGTTGACCTTCACTTGCGTCTTCATCAGCATCATCATTTCCGTAAACCGAGGCAAGATCTTCACGAAGAGCCTTGAAAACAGGTTGGGCATCTGCGGTTGTCTGCTTATCCTTGAATATATTCTCAAGTATCTTTACGGCTACTATCAGGCAGGTGTTCTTGCAGAACTTTATGAATTTGACAGCTACAACTTGTCAAACTACTCCGATCCGATGATAACTTTCTTCGCTATCGGCGGTGTTGGTCTGCTTCTCATCGCACAAATCTTCGCCATCGCTCGCAAGATGAAGGAGGAGCAGGATCTGACTATCTAACACTAAACACTAAGTACTGAACACTAAATCTGATTACTCTATATATGGCAATAATAGTAAACGTAGATGTGATGCTGGCAAAGCGCAAGATGCAGTCGGGCGAACTGGCAGAGCGCATTGGCATCACAGCAGCAAACCTCTCAGTCCTGAAGACGGGAAAGGCGAAAGCCATCCGCTTCACGACTCTTGAAGCCATCTGCAAGTCACTCGACTGTCAGCCTGGCGACATACTTGAATATCGCCAAGATGACGTATAACAAAAACAAAAGATACATCTTCCATCAATTCCACATAAATTAATACAAACAAACAAAAAATATGAAAAGACTATTAACCACAATCCTCATTACTATCATCACCCTCACTGCCTTTGCACAGTTCCACCAACAACAGCAGTCAGTGGAACTGACTGGTAAGGTCGTCGATTCAAAGACCGGCGAAGGTCTTATGGGTGCTATCATCAAGGCAACCTCTTCTGATGGCGGTAGCGGAACATTCGCCGTTGCTGATTCTGTCGGTTCGTTTACGCTCAAGTTCGAGAGTTTCGGTCGTTACGAAATCGAATATTCCTGCATTGGCTACAAGTCAAAGACTCTTAGCCAGCAGTGGATATATCGTGGTGCGAAGCTCTCAACTGTAAAACTCAAGGAAGACAACACCGTGCTTAAGGAAGTTACCGTAACAGGTATGGCCAATCGTGCTGCTGTCAAGGGCGACACCCTCGTATATAGCGCCGATGCCTTCAAGGTTATGGACGGTGCTTCGGCAGCTGAACTTGTAAACAAGATGCCTGGTATCACCGTTGACCGCGAAGGTGTTAAGGCTCAGGGCGAGAAGGTCCAGAAGCTAACCGTTGACGGAAAGGAATTCTTTGAATACGACCCACAGCTTGCCCTCAACACATTGCCGGCAGAAGTAGTAAGGGACGTGCAGGTTTACGACAGAAAGAGCGACAAGGCTGAACAAACAGGCTTTGACGATGGTTCACGCATGAAGGCAATGAACCTCAACACAAAGGCATACAAGCGCAATGGTGTTTTCGGCAAGCTCTATGGCGGTGGCGGCTTCGCTTTCGGTTCAAACAACCCTCTTCTTGGTAGTCTTGGCGATGGCGGTCTCTACAAAGGTGGTTTCAACCTCAACATATTCTCTAACACTCGTCGTATTTCCATTCTCGGTCTTACCAACAATGTTGACCAGACATTCTTCGACTTCGGAGATCTCAACGACGCAAAGGCTAACGACTCCTACGGCGTAGCTGTTCACGAGAATGGTGTTGCACGTGCCAATGCCTTCGGACTCAACTTCAACGATGAGTATCTTGGTGGCAAGTTGAAGGTTTCTTCAAGCTACTTCACAAACATCACTCGCCACGAATCTGCCGATTCTACTGAGACAAACCGCACAGATATGCAGCTTGCAAGCATTGGCAAGACCACCGGTCTCATCCACAACAACAAGCACATCTTCAACTCTCGCATCACATTCGACATCGACCAGAACAACACCCTGCTCTTCATTCCAAAGCTCACTTACCTCAAGCGCGACACAGAGAGCAACTCTCTCTCTCGTTCATGGCTCCATGACCTTGACTCACTCAACCTTGATCCTGCCCTTTTAGGCGACATTCGCACTATTGAAAAGACTCATTCCACTGGTGATTCAGAGGAGTTCTCTGCTTCAGCATCCCTTCGTTTCACCCACCGCTTTGAAAGCAAGAAGGGACGTTCGCTCAGTGCGGAGGTTAGCGGCGGCGTAACAAACCGCTCTGCAACAAGCATTGACGAAAGGGAAGTAAACAGTATCGTTAGCAGCAATGGCAACAAGAACCACTCCAACACCAGCAATCTCGGTGCAAACATTTCCTACACGGAACCTCTCGCCGAGAAGCACCTTCTTGAAGTTGGTGTAAATACAAACTACAACCAAAGCCACAATTACAACAACTACTACAACGGCGCTACCTACAACACTTTCAGCAGTGACCGCGCACCTAGCCCTGTCACCGTTACCGAAGCGTTCGCTTCGGGTAAACCAGACGCATTCAACTCCTTCTCTGGCAATTCCCACAACTCCACTTCCAGCGCTTACGCTAACTACAACTGGCGTTTCGGCGACTTCACGCTCATCCCTTCTCTCTCTTACAACTACAAGCGCGACTACAGCTCTCGCACATTCGACTACTGGGACACTGCCCTCGGTGCTGATCCATCTGAATCCATCACTCGCTCTTACTCTTGGATGAAGCCTTCCATCCAGTTCAACTGGCGCAAGATGACTTCATTCATCCGTGCAAGCTACTCTATGGATCAGAGCACTCCTAACATCAGCGATCTCTACACAAAGCTCGTCACATCCGATCCTTACAGCTTCTTCGTAGGAAATCCAAACTTGGAGACCAGCCAGAGCCACCGCTTCAACGTAAACTTCTCTACTTCTAATCCGATGAAGGGTACAAACATCTACGCAATGATCAACTACTCTCACACTGCCAACGGCATCGGAACATCAAGCATCAACAACCTTTCAAAGGAATCTGTTCTCCTTTCTGACCTCCCAGGCTATGGCAACGACCCACGCTTCGACGGTTTCTCTGTACCAGTTTCTGGTAATGTAAGCACGAGAATCAACAACGGTAGCACAAACAACTTCATGACATACATGATGTACAGCGCTCCTATCAAGGCTATCTCATGCAACTACAACATCGGTCTCAACGCCAATTACGTGACTTCTCCACAGGAGATGACTTACTACCTTGGCAAGAACTCTGACGGCTCAGCAAATCTCCGCAAGCTCGATGGCACTCACAAGATGTTCACCCTCTCTCCTAATATAGCTCTCACAAGTACAATGGAGAAGATTGACTTTGCTATCTGGTACTCTATGCCTTACCACAAGACATGGTCTGACATTGAGTCTTCACGCAATGTTTCCCAGATCCAGCATTCACTCGATGCTTCCCTCAAGTGGGAGTTCCTTCCAGGCCTCGTTGCTCAGGTGGAAGACGAATGGCAAAACCTTGCTGATGCCCGCGACAACTCTCGCATCAACCAGAACATCACAAACATCTCCCTCGCAAAGAAGTTCGGCAAGAAGAACAGCTGCGAGATAAAGCTTGAGGTTCACGACCTCTTCAACCAGAACAAGGGCTACTATTCTACAGTTACATCCGGTATGGAATACTCTTCATGGAGCAAGCAGATGCCACGCTACGCAATGGCAACATTCACATACCAGCTGAAGAAGTAAACCAAGTTTCAACAAGCTTTTCCAATCGTAACTCCAAGGAATTTCTCAACAATTCCTTGGAGTTTTTTCATGAAAGTTCGGAAGTTCCAAAAAAGTTTGTATACAAAACCGACTCGAGTTTGTATACAAACTTGCATTGAGTTTGTATACGAATTTTTTCAAAACTCATAGAGTTACGATTCAAAAGCCATAGAGTTATGATTCAGAAGCCATAGAGTTATGATCCAAAACTCATAGAGTTACAACAAAAAAACTGGAGCCACACGTTCTGTGACTCCAGTTTTTTGTATATTCTTTATACCTGAGATAGTATCTTTCGGGCGCTTATTTTACTATAGCCTCCTTGATACATTCTACGATATATCTTACATTCTCCTCTGTAACACAAGGACCGGCAGGAAGACAAAGACCGACCTTGAATAGTGCTTCAGAAACTCCATTCACGTAAGCTGGTGCCTCAGCGTACACAGGTTGCTTGTGCATTGGCTTCCAAAGCGGACGAGCCTCAATCTGCGCTTGGTCAAGATATACACGCATAGCCTCAACATTGTCGTTTGGTTGGCAATCTGTAGTGGCTGAGTCCGCAGCATGAACTACACCGCCGGCACCGCCTACTGCACCTTGAACGACTGTCTTGTAGGCATTCTCCTGACCTTTTACACGAAGATTCTCATCCAAAGTAATTGCGCAAAGCCAGTAGTTTGCATCGTAAACCTTCAGCTTTTCCGTATCATCCTTGTGTACTGGTGCTTCATGAAGATGAACTCCAGGAACATCCGCCAACAGCTCTTTATAGAGAGCCTGTACTCGCTTGTGATGGTCAATGTGATCATTAACGATAGTCATCTGGCCACGACCGATGCCTGCACAGACATTACTCATACGGTAGTTGTAGCCGATAGCCTCATGCTGGTAGTATGGATAAGCCTCACGAGCCTGTGTAGCGAACCACATTACATTGTTGCGGTCTTCGTCATTGTCGCAGACAAGCGCACCGCCACCACTCGTTGTAATCATCTTATTGCCGTTGAATGACAGGATTCCGAACTTACCAAACGAGCCAAGAATGCGTCCTCTCCAGCGAGAACCGAAACCTTCTGCAGCATCTTCAATTACAGGTATCTGGTATTTGTCTGCCACTGCCATGATACGATCCACGTCGTATGGCATTCCATAAAGAGCAACAGGAATGATGGCTTTAGGATATTTGCCAGTCTTCTCCTTGCGGTCCACGATAGCTTCCTCAAGCAATTCCGGATCCATATTCCAAGTCAGTGGTTCAGAATCCACAAAGACAGGCACGGCTCCCACGTATGTCACTGGGTTTGCAGAAGCACAGAAAGTGAAGCTCTGCACGATAACTTCGTCGCCAGGAAGAACTCCGATGGAACGCAATGCAAGGTGAATGGCAGCAGTACCTGCCGACAATGCAACGACACGCTTATCAACCGGTTCAGAAGAATTAGCTGCCGAACTATCCACATCATTGACGAAATTCTCAAGGTCCTTCTCAAAAGCATTTACGTTTGGACCAAGTGGCACTACCCAGTTGGTATCGAAAGCCTCTTTGACATACTTCTGCTCCATGCCATTCTCGCTCATGTGGGCAAGGCAAAGGTTAATCTTCTTGTTTGCACGGATGGAAGTATCGTTGACAGAACCCTTGGAGAACTTGTTGAACAACACCTCTGAAGCGTTCTTTCCCTCCTGATTCTTGAAGATTGTTCGTGCCACCAAACGAACACACCACTGCAATACCAATGTCAGAACCAATGTGAGTATAACCGTAGTGGCTGTCAGAGTATGGTTGATGATGCTCTTAGGTAGCACGATAGTCATGAGCCAGAACAAGAATCCACCCGTACACAACGCCATCGCCAGACGCATAAGATTGCGCAATGGTGAGAAAGCCAATGTGCCTCCGTATGTACGGAAGAGGTGCATCACCATGAGCATTATAGGCATTGACATCACCACCATACGCATATTGCTCCAAGTGGAATGTACCATCTCCATACTATCGTACAAAAGGTACACTGACGTTTCGAGACTAAACGCAATGATAAAGCAGTCTAAGGCTACCATTATCCAGTAAGGTAATGCACGCTTGGTGAAGTAGCCTCTTGGCATAAATCTCATTATACTTTTTGATTCTTTCATGCTATGGACAAGTAATCAAGTTTGATTTTTAATGATTCAGTGACAATTTGGGTGCAAAGTTAAGAAAATGTTTTTAGAATAAACCAATCAAATTACTAAAAAATCATCTGAAAAGAGCAAGAATCAAGAATCTTACTCTCCGTCATTGCCATCGAAGCCGCCAAAACCGCCATTATCAAAGCCACCATTGCCGAAACCACCGCCAAAGCCACCTTGACCTTGTCCCCAGTTGCCACGAGGACGCTGACCATTTCCGCGCTGTCCGTTGCCACGCTGTCCGCCCTGACCTTGCCAGTTTCCGCGAGGACCTTGACCTTGTCCGAAGCCGCCACGAGGTCCGCCGAAGCCGCCACGCATACCGCCCTTCATATAACGATAAAGCTCTGGCATTTCCTTGCACATACCGTCAACAAGCAGACGAGCAATAGCCTTTGCACCTACGATGTTGTAGTGAGTATTGTCCTGACGTCCTTTTGGAATCTCAGGAATCTCACCTTCAGCATACCACATGTGGATTTTCTTTGAACGCTCACGACCGAGAGCTTGCTCAAGTTGGTGAGTGAGCTTGTTTGCATCCACGAAAGTTGCACCCGTCTCAAGTGCAACCTCGCGTGGAGAATAGCGGTAGTAGCCGTGAGTATCATAAAGGATGTCGCCTTCTTCCTGACCGGCAGCCTGTGCCGCTTTCGTTGGATCGCCGGCAGCTGTAGTGTTGCGAAGAGCCTCATCATCGTCATTCTTTGGCACCTTCTTGTAGAAGTTACGACGTACACAAGCATTCATAAGGATAGGCTTGCCACCCTTAGCACGAGTCTCAAGGACAAACTTGCGGAGATTGTCGTCGAAAGTAGAACCTGGCTCTGTGTGACGATCGGCAGCAGGCTTCTCGTCGTTATGACCAAACTGAATGACAACATAGTCGCCCGGCTTGGTCTTGTCAAGCACTACTTGCCAGCGGCCTTCATCGATGAAACTCTTTGAAGAGCGGCCGTTCACAGCGTGATTGTCAACGATGAGCTGCGTCTCGTCGAACAACTCCTGAACCATCATGCCCCAGCCACGCTCAGGACCTTTGGTAGTGTCTTTGTTTGCCATGGTTGAATCACCAATCATGAACATTGTGTGTGTGTCGTCTTGTGTCATTGAGCATAACGCAGCAATAACTACAAAAAGGAAGGTTAGTTTTTTCATAATATTTCAAGTTATAAGTTATTTCTAAACATCAAGTCCGAACACTCTCTTAGCCGTTTCCGTAGTTATTCGGTCAACCTCATCTGCGGTCGTGCCATAGATTTCAGCAAGCTTCTCCTTTATATATATAATGTAGGAGCTTTCGTTTCGCTTGCCTCTCATTGGCACTGGTGCCATATAAGGTGCGTCGGTTTCAAGTACAATCCTTGACAGTGGCACAACTTCCTTTAGTGTCTCTGGAAGATTGCTCTTCTTAAAGGTAAGAACGCCGCCTATACCGAGCACAAAGTTCTCAAATTCAAGTAGTTCCTCTGCCTCATGGGCATTGCCTGTAAAGCAATGGAACACGCCACCAGGAAGCTTATCCTTGTACTGACGAAGCAGCTTAACCATCTCGTTCTGCGCCTTGCGACAATGAATCATCAGCGGCAATTGCATTTCAATGCTGCATTTTACTTGCTCTTCAAAGGCAAGCAACTGCACCTTCTCAAACTCGCGGCTCCAGTAGTAGTCCAAGCCAACCTCGCCAATGGCTATGTACTCAACCCCCTCTAACTCCCCCACAGGGGGGAGGACGGAACCATCCGGACGGCAATCCCTCCCCTGTGGGGAGGTCAGGAGGGGTCTCATCTTCGCCAACACTTCCTGCCAATCTTCCTTCACATCCTCTGGATGCAAGCCCATCATCGGATACATGAAGCCAGAAAATTGCGAACAAACCTCAGGAACAGTCGTCAGCGATT
>JAZRXS010000039.1:0-11540 GCA_045600325.1 Prevotella sp. | reverse complement strand
ACTGTTACTCCAAAGGACGTGAAGCTCGTGAAGCTTGACCTCCCAGAAGCTTTCAAGAAGATTGCTGAAGCTCAAGGTATGAGCGAAGATAAGATGAAGGAAGAATTCGCTAAGGAGTTCACAAGCAAGAAGCCTGAGGCTACTACTATGTCTTATACACTTGAAGAGGGCAAGCTCACTCTTAAGGACAAGAACACAGAGCTCGTTCTCGTTCGTGAGTAATATTACAAAACTCAACTTTCCCACATTTTTAACAAAAACAAGAAAAACACTTTTTGAAGTCCTTTTAGAATCTCTTGCAAGATTCCGTATGTTTCTGTTCGTCATTCCTTGAGAGCGAGCTCTCATGAAATGCCAACCAGAAACATACTGTACTTCAAAAAGAAAAAACAACGCTTCGCTAAAAACACATTTGTGGAGACGACACCACATGGTGTCGTTAGGGAGCGAAAATGGGATAACCGTTGTGGTTGTTTAACGACGCCATGGGGCGTCGTTTCCATTGGAATGTTTTTCCTGTTTTTTGCATGAAAAAGAAGTAAGCCCATTATGGTGATGGTTTGTTCTTGGGATTTTGTCTGTGAGCTCGCTCACAAGGAAAATCACGAGGGCAAACCATCAATGGCTTGTTAGAGCCATCTTCTATTTCATGCGGTTTTTATTGTTTTTGTTCTTCTTCCAAAAAAGAACTGAATTTCAATTCGTTACATTTATATAAAGGATGGGAAACTTGAATGCCTTACAACTTCTCCTTCCACTCCTCAAGCTGCATGGCGAGGTCTTCCCAGTTGGACATTTCGGTAGTCAGTTTCTCCTGAAGTTCGGTGTATTCGTTTACGAGCTTCATGTCGCTGGCGTGGGCAGGATCCATGAGAATCTCGTCGAGTTCTGCTTGGCGGGATTCAAGTTTTTCTATGCTTGCCTCGCAAGTGGCGAGTTGCTTCTCAATCTTGTTTATGCGCTTCTGGATTTCCTTGCGTGCTTCGTAGGAGACCCCTCCGTCTCCCTTGTCCCCTCCACGAGGAGGGGTGGTTTTGCCACCTGAAAAAAGATGATCAAGGGTAGGGGAACTATCCTCCCCCTTGTGGGGGAGTTGGAGGGGGTCTTTCGTCTGAAGGAAATCGTAGATGCCGCCGAGATGTTCCTTCACCTTACCTCCACCAAACTCATAAACCTTCTCTACAAGTCCGTCAAGGAACTCACGGTCGTGACTGACAACGACAACTGTTCCGTTGAAAGCCTTGATGGCTTCCTTGAGAACGTCCTTCGACTGCATGTCAAGATGGTTGGTAGGTTCGTCGAGAATAAGGAAGTTTACTGGTTCAAGGAGCAGCTTGATCATTGCCAGTCGGCTGCGTTCGCCACCACTAAGCACTTTCACCTTCTTGTCTGACGCCTCACCGCCGAACATGAATGCACCGAGAATGTCACGGATCTTCAAGCGGATTTCGCCCTTTGCAACATTGTCAATCGTCTGGAATACAGTAAGTTCCTCGTCAAGAAGTTGTGCTTGGTTCTGTGCAAAATAACCAATCTGAATGTTATGTCCAATCTTCAGGTTACCGGTAAACGGAATCTCGTTCATGATGCACTTCACGAGAGTAGATTTACCCTCGCCGTTCTTTCCGACGAAAGCCACCTTCTCGCCTCGTTTTATAGTGAGCGTAACATTGCTGAACACGGTGTGAGCGCCATAATCCTTGCGCACCTCGTCACAGATTACAGGATAGTCGCCGCTGCGTTCTGCCGGTGGGAACTTGAGTCGAAGAGCGGAAGTGTCAACCTCATCTATCTCGATAGGCACAATCTTCTCCAACTGCTTGATACGCTGCTGTACCTGAACGGCCTTGGTAGCCTGATAACGGAAACGCTCTACAAAAGCCTTGATGTCGGCAATCTCCTTCTGCTGGTTCTCGTAAGCACGAATCTGCTGCTCGCGACGTTCCTTGCGAAGAACGACATACTCGTTGTATTTCACCTTGTAGTCGATGACGTTTCCGCAAGATATTTCAAGGGTTCTGTTAGTGACGTTATTGATGAACGCACGGTCGTGACTAACCATGACAACCGCCTTTGCCGAAGTTGCAAGGAACTGCTCAAGCCATTGGATACTCTCGATGTCGAGGTGGTTGGTCGGCTCGTCGAGAAGAAGCACGTCTGGCTTCTGAAGAAGAATCTTGGCAAGTTCGATACGCATTCGCCAACCGCCAGAGAACTCGTTTGTAGGACGCTCCAGATCCGAACGCTTGAAGCCCAAGCCCATAAGTGTGCGTTCTATTTCAGCTTCGTATCCATCAGCACCCATCATCATATAACGCTCGTGCTCATGAGTAAACTTTTCCACGAGTGCCATGTAACTCTCTGACTCATAGTCGGTACGAGTAGAAAGCTCCTCTTGCATTCGGTCGATACGTTCCTTGAGTTCCGTATTGCCAGCAAATGCCTTTCTTGCTTCCTCGCGAACGGTTGTGTCGTCCTGGAGAATCATCACCTGTGGCAGATAACCGATGGTTGTCTCGTTCGGAATAGACACATTGCCGCTTGTAGGCTGCTGTTTTCCACAGAGAATCTTGAGCATAGTTGACTTGCCCGCTCCGTTCTTTCCCACGAGAGCTATGCGGTCGCGGTCGTTAATGACGAAACTGGCATTCTTGAACAAAGGCTTGACGCCGAATTCTACGCAAAGATTGTCTATGGAAATCATATTTTGAGGTTTTGAGATTATGTGGAGTTCTGCAAAATTACGTATTTTTATGCTTCTGTGCAATGCAATTTGTGCTGTTAACCCAATTTATATTCATCTTTATTTAATTAATGTGTAGATAAATTTTGTATTTTGCTTATTCTTTGTAATTTTGCAGCAAATATGCTTAATTGAAAGCGAAAATGCTGATAGAAATAGACGAACATAGCGGATTTTGCTTCGGCGTGACCACAGCTATTACGAAAGCAGAGGAGCAACTCGCTTCTTCCAACACACTTTATTGCCTCGGCGATATTGTGCATAACGGCATGGAGTGTGATCGTCTTCTTGCCCTGGGGCTTAGAACCATCAATCACGAGCAACTCTCAAAGCTGCAAAATACCAAGGTTTTGCTTCGTGCCCATGGCGAACCGCCTTCAACTTACCAAATGGCATCTGCCAATGGCATTGATATCATTGACGCTACTTGTCCCGTGGTGCTTCAACTTCAGAAACGCATCAAGCAGCAATATGCGCAGAATCCTGATGCTCAGATAGTTATTTTCGGTAAGCCAGGACATGCGGAAGTGCTCGGACTTGTTGGCCAGACGGAAGGAAATGCTATCGTTGTAGCTGATTTTGAGGATGTCAAGAAGCTCAACTTCAACAAGGATATCTATCTTTATTCGCAGACAACTAAGTCCATTGATGAGTTTCATCGCATCATTGACTACATCCAAGAGCATATTTCTGACAGTTGCCATTTCCGCAGTTTCGATACGATCTGCCGACAAGTGGCAAACCGAATGCCTAATATCCAGGAGTTTGCCAAACGTCACGATGTCATCCTCTTCGTATGTGGTAGGAAGTCAAGCAACGGCAAGGTGCTTTTCAATGCCTGCAAACAAGTGAACGAAAACTCATATCTCGTGGAAGGACCAGAGGAAATCTGTACCGAATGGCTTGAGAATGTGAACTCTGTGGGCATCTGCGGAGCAACGAGCACACCGAAATGGCTGATGGAAAGTTGTGCAAAGGCGATGAAAAGCGAAAACGAAAAGTGAATAAACAGTAAATTGCAAATAGTAAAATCGTAAATATAATTAATGAAAACTCTTCTTTTCCTTGCTGCTCAGGCGGCAGATTCTGTTAAGGTTGCGGAGAATGTGGCACAAGAGGCTGTGGAAGAAAGCCGCGGACTTTTGGTGCAACTCTTCATAGACGGAAATCCATACTTCATGTCTATCGTGTTGTTCTGTTTGGTGATGGGCTTGGCATTCTGCATTGAGCGCATCATCTATCTTTCGCTTTCAGAAATAAACGCAAAGAAACTCCTTTCGCAAATAGAGGAGAAAATGCAGGAAGACGATGTGGAAGGTGCGAAAGAACTGTGCCGAAACACCTACGGACCAGTTGCATCCATCTGCTATCAGGGACTTCTTCGCAAGGATGAGAGCGTGGAAAATATAGAGCATAGCATAGCATCATACGGTTCTGTCCAAGCTGCAAACCTCGACAAAGGCTGCTCTTGGATAACCCTCTTCATAGCCATCGCACCGTCTCTCGGTTTCCTTGGAACGGTTGTTGGTATGTACTTTACATTCAACGATATCCAAGCAGCTGGAGATATTTCTCCAACAGTAGTTGCCAGTGGTATGAAGGTGGCGCTCATCACTACCGTCTTCGGTATTGTCTCTGCCGTAATCTTGCAGATATTCTACAATTTCATCCTTTCAAAGATTGAGCATATCACTTGCCAAATGGAAGAATCTGCTATCACTCTCATGGATATCTTGGTAAAATCAAAGCAAAAGTAGTATGAAAAAACTCTCTCCAGAAAAACTTTCGCGTTACGTTTTCTACGCATTGGTAGTGATCATCGCGGTTGTGTTCGTGGCATTCTTTGCTGCCGGAAACGAGGAAACAGCGATTACTGACGAAGGAAATGGTACACCTGTACTTGCTGGTTTCTTGATAGATTTCCTTTTCGTTATGATAGGAATAACAGCAGCTTCTGCGGCTTGGATGTTGGTTAGAACCTTGCTAATGCGTGACAAGAAGTAAAACTGCTTGTTGACATACATCTAAATTATTGGTAAATGTGGCGTGAAGAATGAAAAAACGAGCGCAAACATTTGTCTGTTTCACAAAAACTCCGTACCTTTGCACCCGCTAAAAAGGAAAATCCCTGCGGATTTACTTGAAAGCAAAGCTTAGTGATGCGCTTGTAGCTCAGTTGGTAGAGCACCTGACTCTTAATCAGGGTGTCCAGAGTTCGAGCCTCTGCAGGCGTACAAACCTAACAACTCACTAAGCATGCGCTTGTAGCTCAGTTGGTAGAGCACCTGACTCTTAATCAGGGTGTCCAGGGTTCGAGCCCCTGCAGGCGTACAGAATCAGAGACTTACGGATTTCGTGAGTCTCTCTTTTGTTTATTAACTACCTTATATATTATGAAAAAGCTTATCGCACTCGTATTTGTACTCTTTGCACTATGCGTGCAAACGTTCGCCCAAGAATCTTCCGCTCAGACGGACATGTTCCAATATAGACCAAAACTCCGTATCGGAGAGAAGGCTCCAAACTTCACCCTGCCTGTCCATAATGGCAAGAAGAAGGTTTCTCTTTCTGATTACAAAGGCAAATATGTTCTCGTGGATTTTTGGGCTTCATGGTGTGGAGACTGCCGTCGTGAAATGCCAATAATGGAAGAGGCTTTGAAGAAGTATGCAGGAAAGATAGATGTGCTTTCGGTTTCTTTCGATAAGCAGAAAGATGCGCTTGCAAAGTATCTGAAAGAACATCCTGTGAAATATCCTGTGCTATGTGACTATTCTGCATGGAAGGAAAGTGATGTCACTAAGGCGTATAAGCTCGGATGGATTCCAACATTCTACATCGTCGCCCCAGATGGCACGATAGCTGGTAGCGGAATAACTGGCGAAGGACTTAAGGTTGAACTTGAAAGCATCTTCAATAGCGAAAGTCGCATTCAGGAAAAGATAGTTTATCGTGATGAAAACATAGAATTTCATCAGATTGACGAGCACACTTGGCATGGCAATGGTCATCTTTGCTACAATGAATCCGTTTATCTTATAGAAGGTGAGAAATCGGCTATTCTTATAGATGCGGGCGTAAAGATGCCTGGACTCAGAAAGATTGCGGAAAGTATTGTGAATAAGCCTGTTGCACTTGTCATCTCTCATGCTCACGGCGATCATATCGGAGCTTCTACGGAGTGGGACGAAGTGTGGATAAACGCGGCCGATGAGGCTATCATTCCTGCAAACTATCAGACAACCGTAAAGAGAAAGTACATGACAGACGGAATGGTATTTGACCTTGGCGGTCGTGAGATTGAGGTTGTGTTTACACCAGGACATACTCCTGGTTCAACTTCTTTCATCGATCGAGCAAACCGTTACGGCTTCAGTAGTGATGCTTTCGGCTCAGGAAATCTTCTTATATTCACAGACCTTTCCACTCAGCTTGCTTCAAGCCAGCGCATGATGCGATTCATTGACAAGTATGGCATTAAGTACTTCTATCCAGGTCACTATTGGGGCGATAACCTCGAAACTCCACAAAGAGTGTCTGACGTAGGTGAACTCTGTCGTGACATTCTTGACGGAAAGAAGGAAGGTGCTACAGGAACTCCTGGTGGTTGGCAGTATGTTCTTGAAGAGCGAGGCGTAAAGATAAATTATAGAGATTCAGGCAAGAGATAATACAAAAAAGGGTCGTGGAAACATTGTTCCACGACCCTTTTTATATTCTATACACCGTTTTTATTCGTAAAGTACAGTTGAGAGATAGCGTTCACCCGTATCAGGGAGGAGAGCGACGATTGTCTTGCCTTTGTTTTCTGGACGCTTTGCAACTTCGATGGCGGCGTTGAGAGCTGCACCAGAAGAGAAACCTGTGAGGATGCCGAGCTTAGCAAGACGGCGTGCGCCTTCAATGGCAGCTTCGTTGCTGATAGGAAGAATCTCGTCGATGGCGTCTGCGTTGTAGTTCTTTGGTACGAAACCTGCACCAATACCTTGAATCTTGTGAGCACCAGGAGCATTGCCTGAGAGAACAGCACTTGTGGCTGGTTCTACGGCTACAGCCTTAACGGATGGTTTGTGAGCCTTAAGGCCTTCGGCTGTTCCGCTGACAGTACCACCTGTACCTACACCTGCTACGAAGATGTCAACCTCGCCGTCTGTATCTGCCCAGATCTCTTCGGCAGTAGTGACCTTATGGATGGCAGGGTTTGCTGCATTGTCAAACTGTAAAGGAAGGAAAGAACCAGGTGTGCTTTCAACGATTTCCTTTGCCTTTGCGATAGCTCCCTTCATGCCTTCTGAACCAGGAGTGAGTACGATCTCTGCTCCGTATGCAGCAGCGAGCTTGCGACGTTCAATGCTCATTGTTTCTGGCATTGTCAGTATTACGCGGTAGCCTTTCACTGCGCCTACCCAAGAGAGTCCGACGCCAGTGTTACCGGATGTTGGTTCTACGATGAGTCCGCCTGGCTTTAAGATACCGTCTTTCTCTGCCTGCTCGATCATCGCGAGTGCGATGCGGTCTTTCACGCTACCGCCAGGGTTGAAGAATTCTACCTTCACGAGGAGCTTTGCCTCGAGATTTTCCTGCTTTTCTACTTCCTCAAGACGAACGAGAGGAGTCTTGCCGATAAGTTCGGTGATGTTGTTATATATCTTTGACATGATTTAGCCCCACCCCAACCCTCCCACTTAGGGGAGGGAGATTAAATTACACTTGTGGGGGAAGTGGTTTTATTCTCATTTTCTTTTTATAGTTATTCAATTGGATTAAGTCATTTTAACTCTCCTCCCCATAAGAGGGGAGGTCGGGAGGGGGCTATCCAAGAGCCTGTGCGAGGTCGTCGATGATGTCGTCAATATGCTCTGTACCGATGCTCAGACGGATAGTGGAAGGAGTGATGTGCTGCTGCTCAAGTTCCTCTGGTGAGAGCTGTGAGTGAGTTGTAGAGTAAGGGTGGATAACCAAGCTCTTCACATCAGCTACGTTCGCGAGAAGTGAGAAGATCTGGAGCGAATCAATGAACTCCCATGCTTCTTTTTGACCGCCCTTTATCTCAAATGTAAAAATGCTTGCGGCGCCATTTGGATAAAGCTTGTTGTAAAGCTCGTGGTCTGGATGCGATGGAAGGGCTGGGTGGTTGACCTTAGCTACCTTTGGATGGTTGGCAAGGAACTCAACGACCTTCAACGTGTTAGCAACATGGCGCTCAACGCGAAGAGAGAGAGTCTCAAGTCCTTGGAGAAGGATGAAGGCGTTGAAGGGAGATATTGCAGCACCTGTGTCGCGAAGGATGACGGCACGAATACGTGTTACGAAGGCTGCTGCGCCAGCTACGTCAGCGAAGATTGCGCCGTGGTAAGATGGATCTGGTTTTGCGAGTGTAGGGAACTTGTCTGCATTTGCCTTCCAATCGAATGTGCCACCGTCAACGATAACACCACCGAGAGAAGAACCGTGACCGCCGATGAACTTTGTTGCCGAGTGAACTACGATGTCAGCACCGTGTTCGATAGGACGGATGAGGTAAGGAGTGCCGAATGTGTTGTCAATGATGAGCGGAATGTTATGACGGTGAGCAATTTCCGCTACCTTATCAATGTCGAGAACGTCGCTGTTTGGATTGCCAAGAGTCTCTGCGTAGAGAGCCTTTGTGTTAGGCTTGATGGCAGCCTCGATAGCGTCGAAGTCGCTGAAAGTCACGATGCTGTAGTCAACGCCCTGAGTAGAGAGAGTGTGCGTGATGAGGTTGTATGAACCGCCGTAGAGATTGTCTGCTGCAACAACGTGATCGCCATTCTGGAGAATGTTCTGTAGAGCGTAGGTGATAGCTGCTGCGCCTGATGCTACTGCAAGACCTGCAACGCCACCTTCAAGAGCTGCTACGCGATCTTCGAAAACGCCCTGGGTAGAGTTAGTAAGACGACCGTAGATATTACCTGCGTCGCGGAGACCGAAGCGGTCGGCAGCGTGCTGTGAGTTACGGAAGACGTACGAAGTAGTCTGATAGATAGGTACTGCGCGAGCGTCAGTTGCTGGATCTGGGTTTTCCTGACCTACGTGGAGTTGAAGAGTCTCGAAGTGAAGTTTTTTCTGTGCCATAGTTGTATTCTTTTTTTTTATTGTTAATATTCTGGTTTATTAATTACGCATTACCAATTGCGTTGTTTTCTGGGTGCAAAGGTATGACTAAAGAATAATATAACAAAGAAAAATGAATATAAAAGAATATAATATTAGTAACACTCTGTTTGTGTGGAAGAATATTCTATAAATAGCGTTGGTTTTAATGTTTTAGAGAATGACAAAAACAACGTTGTATTTCAGAATGTAAATGCAATTCAAAAGATAAAAATGTTGAAGTTTAGTGGAACTTTCAGAATATTTTTATAATTTTGCAGCGTGTTAATAGATGTTTGTTCTATAAATAACCCTAATCATTGTAAATAATAATGGCGCAATTACAAACTTTGGACGATACGGATATCCGTATCCTCCGTGAACTTCAGCTGAATAGCAGATTAACAAACAAGGAGTTGGCGGCACGCATTCACCTCAGCACTACGCCAACCTTCGAGCGTACACGCCGTTTGGAGCGTGAGGGATATATAAAGATGTACACGGCGATAATTGATTCCGATCGCATAGACCGCAGCTTCACCGTCTATTGCAACATCAGTTTCAAGCAGATCAACCGCTCGCTGGCAGATGAGTTTCGTGAAATCGTGAACAGCTGGGAGGAGGTTACGGAATGCTACAATGTAAGTGGCGACTGCGACTTCATGATGAAGGTCAGCGTGCGTGGCATGAAAGAGTATCAGGAGTTCATCCTGCATAAGGTGGGCACTCTTGAATATATAGGTCGTGTACAGAGCATCTTCGTGATGGAAACTCTCAAGCAGTCGTATGGCGTAAGGCTATAAAATGTATGACAACACCATAAATGATAATGAAAAAGCAGGCTCAGAAATGAACCTGCTTTTTTCGTTATATCGCAATATATGGATATTGTCTGCCAGAAAGCTTGCCTTTATCTGAAGGAGTCTGTAAGGAGCTTTATTTCTATGCGTGGGGAAATCTTCTCGTAGAGAATGTTATAGACGGCGTCGAGGATAGGCATGTTTACGTGGACGTAGCGGTTGATGTCCTTCATGCACTTGGCTCCGTAGAAGCCTTCTGCCACCATCTCCATCTCTATCTGCGCCGACTTCACGCTGTAGCCCTTACCAATCATTGTTCCGAAAGTACGGTTGCGCGAGAAGTTGCTGTAGCCAGTAACGAGAAGGTCGCCCATATAGACGCTGTCCGTAATGTCGCGTTCCAGCGGATGCATTGTCTGAAGGAAGCGGTTCATTTCCTGAACGGCGTTGGAGATGAGCACTGCCTGGAAGTTGTCGCCATACTTCATGCCGTTGCATATACCGGCTGCTATGGCATAGACATTCTTCAGTACGGCTGCATACTCGATGCCTTCCACATCGCTCGAAGTTTTTGTCTTGATGAACTCATTGGCGAGGACATCGGCAAAGGCTTCTGCTTTCTCCTGGTCGGCACAACCGATGGTGAGATAGCTCAGTCTTTCGAGGGCTACTTCCTCTGCGTGTGACGGTCCTCCGATGCACGCAAGGTTCTCGTAAGGGACGTTGTAAGCCTGATGGAAATACATCGAGCAGGTGATATTGTCGTCAGGGATGATGCCTTTTATGGCAGTGACGATGAACTTCTTGTTGAGCTTGCTCTTGACCTTCTTGAGGTGGTTCTTCAGATATGGCGACGGAACAACGAACACGAGGGTGTCGTACTCGTTGACAATAGTGTTCAAATCGGAAGAGAAACGAATCTCGCTGGTGTCGAAATGCGCACTCTGGAGATACGACGGATTATGATGAAGTCGCCTGAAGTCCTCAATCTGGTCGTCGCGACGCATGTACCATCCGATGTGATGAGTGCTTTTCACCACAATCTTCGCGATGGCAGTAGCCCAGCTTCCGCCTCCGATTATCGCTATTTTTCCACAATCGAACATTATTATATCAAGAATGATATTTTTTATTATCAAGAATTTAAGAATTAAAGAATTTCTTGTCCTATGATTATAGAATTATATTGAATTGAAGATGTCCCACACAGGTAAGAATCTTAAATTCAAAACAATTCAGGTATTAGTCCGCATGGCAAAATTCTTTAATTCTTTAATTCTTGATAAATAACTTTAATTTACTTGATTAATCCAAGCCTCTACGTCTGCCACAGATGGCTTCTGCATGTCGAGCTTATACTTCTTGAAGACTTCGCCAATCTGCTGCTGTACGCCCTGAGCCTTCTTCTCCTTGAGGTCTGAGAGGAGGTAGTAGCCGCACTTGTTGAGTACTGGCACGAGCTCTTCTGCTACGCCGATGGCTGTCCAAGCTGATACTGGGTCCTTTGGAGCCTTCTTCTCTGGCTTCATCTGTGGGAAGAGCATTACCTCTCCGATGGCAAACTTACCAGTCATGAGCATAACGAGACGGTCGATGCCGATACCGATACCGAATGTTGGAGGCATACCGTACTGAAGGGCACGGAGGAAGTCCTGGTCGATGATCATAGCCTCGTCATCACCCTTGTCAGCAAGGCGCATCTGCTCGATGAAACGCTCCTCCTGGTCGATAGGGTCGTTGAGCTCTGAGTATGCGTTGGCAAGTTCCTTACCGTTTACCATAAGCTCGAAACGCTCTGTAAGACCTGGCTTAGAACGGTGCATCTTTGTGAGTGGAGACATCTCTACAGGATAGTCGCAGATGAATGTTGGCTGGATGAAATC
>JAZRXS010000038.1:0-6585 GCA_045600325.1 Prevotella sp. | reverse complement strand
AATCGTCAAAAACAACATGTCAATGAGTGGATAAACGAACGCAATCGACAGCCGAAGTCCTCTGATGAGCGACTGATTCCGAAAGATTGACTCTAGCGGAACGGCTTCCACTCATATTTATGAATTTATAGAACACCCCTTTACTGATTTATCAGTTTACAATTTTATGCAAAGTTACCATTATTTATTTAATATATGTGTAATTATGCACAAAAAGTCGTATTTTTCGTAGAAAAAATGGAAAATGCTACGCTAATAAGTGGAAAAATATTAATTTTGCGTGCGTATTGATGCAATTTTATTGCACGAATACTATCCATCTACAATGAAACATCTGATAGAAATACTCGACCGCGAGGGCTGCTCCCTGGTGATACGCAGTCAGGGCAAGGAGCAATGTTACTGGAAGCGTGGCGTTGCTGACCTGTTCTATCTCCTTCGCAACGAACCGGAAGTGTTGCTCAATGCTCAGTTGGCAGATAAGGTTATTGGCAAAGGAGCCGCTGCACTGATGGTTCTTGGTGGAGTGACGGAAGTCTATGCCCACACGATAAGCCAACCAGCCTTGCAACTCCTTGAAGATGCCAGCATCAGCGTAAGCTATTCGCAATGCGTAGAGCACATCATAAACCGCTCTGGCACAGACTGGTGTCCGGTGGAAAAGCTCTGCTCTTCAGCTAACACTGCAGAAGAATGCCTCCCGCTGATTGAGCAGTTTGTCTGTTCGCTTCGCGAGGCTAATGGCTAATGGTAATGGCTTGGAGGTGCGTTGCCCTCAACGCACCATCATCCGAGCTATACCAACTTCGCTGATGGTGTCCTGAGGCAGGATACCTCCCAAGCCATTCTTCGGCTACGCCTCAGGCGCAAGCGGAGTCCTCATCAGCCTCAAGTTCCCCAAAACTTGAATATAAATTTAACCCGTTTAACCCGTTAAACCCTTAAACCTTTAAACTTTTATATGCAAACTCAAGACGTACAACTCTATTCCCTCTCCCTTCGCGAGAGCAAATCTTTCCTCGTAGCTTTGGCTTTCATTGCTGGCAACATCGCTTTGCCACAGCTCTGTCACCTTATTCCACAGGGAGGACTCATCTTCCTTCCTATATATTTCTTCACCCTCGTAGGTGCCTATAAATACGGTTGGCAGGTTGGTTTGCTCACTGCTGTAGCATCGCCTATCGTGAACTGTCTGCTTTTCGGTATGCCAGCTTACGCCATGGTGCCAGTCATCCTTATCAAGTCTGTTCTCCTTGCCTTGGCAGCAGGACTCATGGCAAGTCGTGTCCGTAAGGTTTCCCTTCTCTCCATCCTCGCTGTAGTGCTGACATACCAGGTGCTCGGAGGTTTGGCTGAATGGGCTATCAAAGGCACTATCGCAGCTCCTCTTCAGGACTTCCAGCTCGGTCTCCCAGGACTTCTCTTCCAGATTATCGGTGGCTATCTCGTTATCCGCTATCTTCTTAAGAAATAGGACCCCCTCTGACTCCCCCACAGGGGGAGGACAAACTCTCCATAAAACATGAATACAAAACCTTTCCACAATCTCCATATCTCCACTCTCGGCATGGGCAATATGCGCTTGCCGCAGAAGGGAACTGCTGCCAATGCTCCTATCGACAGGGAGGCGTCGGCAGAGATGATTGACTATGCCTTGGAGCATGGCATAAACTATTTTGATACTGCGTGGGTGTATAACGAAGGCGAGTCGGAGAAATGTCTTGGTGCTGCACTGAAGCGTCACGAGGCTGACAGGGACAAATTCTATATCGCTGACAAGTTTAATATTGACGCTACGACCGACTATGAGATGGTTTTCGAGGAGCAGCTCAAGCGACTCCAGACGGATTACATCGACTTCTATCTCATCCACTGTTTGATGGACAGCAACATTCAGCGTTACATCGACAGCGGTGCGATAGAATATTTCCAGGAGCAGAAGCGCAAGGGCAGGATTCGTTTCCTCGGTTTCTCGTGCCATTCAAGCGTTGAGACACTGCGCATCTTTGCCGATAAATACCCTTGGGACTTCGCCCAGCTACAGATAAACTACTACGATTGGCGCTACAGTGCTACTCCTGCCGAATACAAGATATTGGAAGAGCGCAACATTCCTTGCATCGTCATGGAACCTGTTCGTGGCGGAAAACTTGCCACTCTGCCCGAAGCAGCTGAGAAAATCTTGCGTCAGGCGCATCCTGACTGGTCGATGGCTGCGTGGGCAATGCACTTCGTTCAGTCGCTTCCTAATGTGCTTGTCGTGCTCAGCGGTATGAGCAATATGGAGCAGGTGGTGGATAATGTCAAGACATTCTCAACAGATAAGCCGGGACTCACTGAGGTTGACAAGATTCTTTTAGGCAAGGCTTGCGAGATGTTCCGCGAATACATCCACATCCCTTGCACCGCTTGCCGCTACTGCACCGCCGACTGTCCGCAGCAGATAAACATCCCTGAGTTCATCAGCGTCTATAACAAGTTCAAGGTCAACGGCACTTGGGGCATAAAGAGTGACCTTGCAAATATCGTAACGGAAGGAAAACCTGCCGACTGCATCCAGTGCGGAGCCTGCATGGGGCATTGTCCGCAGAATATTCAGATACCGGATGTCATGACAAAGGTCGTTGAAATGGAGGAGTCGCTATAACCTCAGATAATGTTTATATCATTTTTGTAACTTAACAAACCACTAAATAATTATGAACAACAAGACCTTTTTCATTGTCATAATGCTGATGGCAATGAGCATGACAGCTTTTGGACAGAGGAAGTTCTCCAAGATCACCGCTGCCGATTTCGCGACTCCAGCAGAAGCCGCTGATACAACCGTAGATGCCGTGTTTATTTATGAGATAGGCGAAACAAAGTTTACTGCCAGTTCTGTTCGTTTCACGATGGATACATATGTGAAGACTCGCGTCCACATCCTGACAGAAGAAGGAAGGGAATATGCCAACAAGACACTAACCTATCGTTACAACACGAAGAATAACAGCAATGAAAACGACCGAATAGAGGATGTTGAGGCTGCGGCTTACAATCTTGTCAATGGTAAGGTAGTGAAGACAAGTATGCCAGGCAAATATGTGTTCAAGGAGAAAGTAAATGACAACTATATGAGGCTGAAGTTTACGGTTCCTGACGTTAAGGTTGGCACAATCATAGAATATAGCTACATGATCTCAACGCCTCGATGCACAGAGCTTCCTACATGGTACATACAGAAGAACGAACCTGTAAGATACAGCTACTATAGTGCAACGATACCAGAATGGTACAACTATCATATAGAGAGTCGAGGTTATAAGGCAATAAAGGGCGAGTCAACCCCTGCTACGATACATCTCCCTACTTTCGGTGCTGCTGCCATTGAGGCGAAGAAATATGTTATTGAGGCAGAGAATCTGCGTCCTTTCAAGGGCGAGAACTTCATTTTCTGTAAGGCAGACTATATGCAGCGAGTGATTTTGAGCTTATAAGCGTAAACAGCATAGAACTCGGTATATTCAAGACCTATAGCCAGACATGGAATGATGTGCGTGAGTTCCTGAAAGAGACCGGCGAATACAGCAAGCATCTGAGGATAAAGAATCCGTATGCCCAGGAAATGAGCGCGCTTGACATTGAGGGCAAGCCTGTCAGCGTGAAGGCTTCAAGGATATTTGCTCTCTTGAAGAGTAAGCTAAAGTGGAATAAGACTTACTCGCTTGGCAGCGACAATCCGCTCAAGGCTGTCAAGGAGGGCAAAGGTTCCAATGCAGACCTCAACTTTATCTTCATGTCAATGCTGCGCGATGCTGGAATAAAGTGTACTCCGCTATTGATGAGGGCAAGAACCAATGGCAGATTGCCTCTAACATACGCTAGTATCGATAAGTTGAACACCTTCATCGTAGCGATAGCAGATGATAGTGGAGCGCTTCTCTTTGCCGACTGTTCAGCAGATTATGGCGACGTGAACGTCCTTCCGATAGACATGCTCGCTGAAGGAGTGCTTTATGAACCTACCTTGCCTACAAGCCCTGCGTCACAACCTACTCGTGGTGAGATCTATGACTTGAGTGGTATTGGAGGCAATGTCAGCGATATACGAATAGATGCCTTCATTACCCCAGAGGGCAATCTTACTGGTCAGCGCATTTATAAGCACATGGGTGAGGATGCGCTGCTGTATAAGGATAGATACCACGCTTACGAGGATAGCCTCTCGATGATCGACTCAAAAGAGAAATCCCTGGAATGTAAGATAAGCAAGTTCTCGGTCAAGAATGTGGATGGCGCAGGCAGACTTGCGGAAGAAAGAATCCAGTTCTCAAAAGATGTTGTTGCTGATGGCGGCAGGATATATGTAAACCCTCTCATTTTCCCTGACGAGAAGACTAACCATTTTACGAAGACAGAGCGACTCCTGCCTATAGAGTTCCCTTACCTTCAGTCAACAAAGGTAACCACATACCTCAGAATCCCGGAAGGCTATATCCTGGAATCCATGCCACAAAACCAGCAGATTGTGATGAATGGCTATCTCTCTGCTTCCATCTCGTTTGAGATGAATGGCAATATCCTGGTTACAAAATACGTGAATGATGTAGATAATACATTCGTTCCTTGTGAGGAATACGGCAAGTTGCAGGAATATTGGAATAGCCTCCTGAAGATGAATTCAATGATGGTTTCACTGAAGAAAGAATAATGAAGAAACTCCTCTTATATATAATATGTTTTGCGGCAGCCGTTTGTACACATGCTCAACAGGCGTGGACTTCGGCTGAAATCCCTGACTCCCTGAAGCGAGATGCCTATTCTGTGGTACGTGACTATCAGTTGACTGTTACGGCGCAGTCGCAGAAGGCGCTGATGATGCACCACCATCTGGTCGTCACCATCCTGAATAAGAAGGGAGAAAAGCATTCCCTATGGAGCTATCCTACAAGCAAGTTTGACAAACTGACTTCCTTTTCTGGCAAGGTGTATAACGACCAGGGGAAGGTTGTGACGAAACTTAAGCGCAGTGATGTCAGCTCTTCCCAATATTCGGAGCAGCTCGCTACTGATATTCTCCACAACTATGTCACACCGCCCGTGATGGATTATCCTTATACGGTGGAATACGACTGGGAAGTGAAGTGTGCTGACGGCTATATGGAATATGCCTATTTCTCTCCTATCGACCATGAGTACCAGGCGTTGCAGAACGCTCAGTTCCTGCTTACCGTACCTTCCGGCACAAAGATAAGATACACAGCGATGCCCCGGAACATTGAAGCGGAAAAGCAGTCTGTGGGTAATAATGAGCAATATCGATGGACTATAAAGCCTATGCGTGGGATAATAGACGATGGCTACGAAGAAGAATCCATGTACATCTTGCCGTCTGTCATTGCTGTTCCACAGGACTTCAGGTTGGGAGAGTCAGCCGGTTCGCTGACAAGCTGGGAGAGTCTTGGACTCTGGTATTCCCAACTTGCAGAAGGTCGCGGAACGCTTTCTCCGTCTGACATACAGAAGGTTCATGACCTTACCGATGCTTGCGCAAGCGATGGGGAGAAGTTGGCTGCCTTGTACAAGTATCTTGGCGAGAAGACCCGCTATGTCAGCATACAGCTTGGCATAGGAGGATGGCAACCAATGACGGCAGAAGAGGTTGGCAAGACCGGCTTCGGCGATTGCAAGGCTCTAACGAACTATATGCAGTCTTTGCTCCGTGAAGCAGGCATCCAGTCTTACCAGACCATAATAAGCACCAATTACGCCAATCTTCTGAAAGGTTTCCCGAACATGCACCAGACGGACCACGTCGTGCTGACTGTTCCGCAAAGCGACGGAAGATTCATCCTTGTGGAATGTACCAACCCGAAACTTCCGTTGGGATACATTCCGCAGAGTCTGGCAGGACATGAGGCATTGCAGGTAAATGGCGAGAAATCCAAGCTTGTCCGTTTGCAGGACTACACACCGGAAACCAACTACGAGAACCTTTGCGCCGATGTCAGCCTTCATGCCGACGGCACTTCCACGGTAGGATTGAGTTGTGACCATTACGGAGCAAGGTATGGTGCTGTCAGGCAGATGGCAAACATAAGCGAGAAGGAACGCGTGGAGATCGTTGCTCATTGGATAGACAGGAAGGATCCGAAGGTGACAGAGACTGTGGTGGCAGAGACTGTGGACCCAACACCTCATATCGATGTCCAAGCCAAGATTTCCGTTACCTACGGTGATGTCTATGGAGACAAGATCTTCATTGCCAGCAATCCTTTCAGGAAGCTCTCAGCGCCGCGTTTCAGGAAGGATCGTCAGCGCCCTATTGTAGTGGAAAGTTCCGTTGCCTTCAACGATACTATTCGCATAGAGATTCCTGAAGGCTATGCTTACAAATCGGGTGATACAGCTGATTCGCAGACCACTGTTTTCGGTAGCTATGTCTATTCTGTAAAGCTGGAAGGGAACGTGCTGACCGTTGTCACTAACGTGTGCATCAACAAAGGCAATTATGCCGCCTCAGAGAAGGATGCTTTCCTTGCTTTCCGCGAAAGCATTGCCAAGATGATGCAAAAGAAATTGATATTGGAGAAATGAAAACGA
>JAZRXS010000037.1:0-11542 GCA_045600325.1 Prevotella sp. | reverse complement strand
CCTATATTTTTTGCAAATAGAATAAATAGCCGCTTTGAGCTATTTGGGAGGTGCGTTGCCCTCAACGCACCAACAGCGTACGGAGGTAATATTACATTAAGTGGCAGATGGTGTCCTGAGGGCAGGACACCTCCCAAGTTTCCCGGCGTTTCCTTTGGGGCTGGGAAAACTTTCCTTCCCTACGAAGGAAAACTTTCCCGCCCACGATGACATCTTTCCTTCCTATGCAAGGAAAGGCGGAAATTGTAGTTTAACGATGGTGATTGAAAAAGGAAGAGATTATGATTGTAGAGGGTGGAAATGAAGCGGATTGAAGAATGGGTCAATTACATGGGGTGTTTAGGCGTTAAAGGTAGTGATGTTTTGCAGAGTTTCGTTTTATTTTTGTAATTTTGCACGTTGATACAGACTTCAACCACCACAGTAACACCGAAATGGAATACTCCTCAGAGCTTCTGGAAAGTGCCGTTAAGCAGTTTTCTTCGCTGCCGGGCATCGGTCGCAAGACGGCAACGCGTCTTGTGCTGAACATGCTGCACCGCTCCGACGAGGAGGTGGCTGACTTCGCGCGTGCGCTGCTGAGGGCAAAGAGCGACATCATCTACTGCAAGCATTGCCACAACATCAGCGATACGGAGGTTTGCCCGATCTGTGCCGACAAGCGACGCGACCACTCTATAATCTGCGTCGTGGAGAACATCCAGGATGTGATAGCCATAGAGCATACGCAGCAGTTCAACGGTGTATATCATGTGCTGGGCGGCGTGATCTCTCCGATGGAGGGCATCGGCCCGAGCGACTTGGAGATAGAAAGTTTGGTGGAAAGGGTGAGGACCTCCCCCGACCCCTCCACAGGAGGGGAGACCATTGTGGTGGATCCTGAGGGGAGTGTTAAGGAGGTCATCCTTGCCCTGTCTTCTACACTTGAAGGCGACACGACGAACTTCTACATCACACGCAAGCTGGCTCAGACGGACGTGAAGATTTCCGCCATTGCCCGAGGTATTCAGGCTGGCAGCGAACTGGAATATGCAGATGAGGTGACCCTCGGACGCGCAATAATTGACCGTAAAACAATAAGCAAATGAGTGCAAATTTAATATACATTCTTGAGATAGTTATGATTCTTCTCACTGTGTGCTCAATACCATTGGCACTGAAGAGCAAGAAGAGGGTGGTTACACTGGTCTTGTTGCTTGTTCCGTTAGTAGTGAATACTGTTCTCCATTTCTATCTCCTTCAACAAGATCCTGACCAGAAACCAACATTCGGCTACCTTGCACTTGTAGGAGCAGTTTCGCTATTACTGATACGCAAGAATCCGAAGAACCCTAACCTTAACTCTGAAAGTTCTGAAGCAGACCAAGAATGACAGTAACCGTAATCATAGTAAACTACAACGTAAAGCACTACATCTCGCAGTGTATCGACAGCGTGTTGGCAGCTGCCGAAGGAATGGAAGTGGAGATTATCGTGGTGGATAATCACTCTTCCGACGGTTCTGTGTCGTATCTGAGAAAGAATTATCCTAACATCCGAATCATGGCAAGCAGCCATAATCTCGGCTTCTCGCGTGCAAACAATATCGGCATAAAGCGTTCGGAGGGGGAGTTTCTCTTGCTCTTGAATCCTGATACGATAATCGAGAAAGATACTCTCAGGGAATGCGTTGCTTTCATGCGTGAACACGAGGAATGTGGTGCTCTTGGCGTTTGCCAGCGTCATCCCGACGGAACGCGTGCGATGGAAAGTCGCCGTGGACTGCCAACGCCGATGACTTCGTTCTACAAGATGGCAGGTCTTGCCACTCGCTTCCCCAACAATCGCCGCTTCGCAAAGTACTACATGAGCTATCTGCCATGGGAGGAAGCCAACGAGATAGAGGTGATAAGTGGTGCGTTCTTCTTCGGTCGCAAGGAGGCTATCGTAAAGGCTGGTATGCTGGACGAGGATTACTTCATGTATGGCGAGGACATCGACCTTTCGTATTGCATCATGCAGGAAGGTTACCAGAACTGGTTCCTGCCGATAAACATACTGCACTACAAGGGGGAGAGTACGGTGAAGTCGAGCTTCCGCTATGTCCACGTGTTCTATCAGGCCATGCTCATCTTCCTCAGCAAGCATTTCAGCAACATGAGCTTCTTCCTGAAACTGCCTATCCAGTTTGCCATCTACATGAAGGCTGGCATGGCGCTATGCTCTACGCTTACGCAGAAGATGAGGAAGATGCTTGGCTTCGGCTCAAACAGCAAGCGGAATACGCAGCGCTATGTGTTCGTAGTGGACAAGAACCACCTTGATGCTTGCAACACGCTTGCAAGCGACAATGCCCTGGAGGCTGAGTTCGTCACGCTTCTGCCGCAGCATTCGGAGGATCTCATCCAGCAGATCAACCATCATAAGTTTGCTGACAAGAACGTCAGCACATTCATTGTTTACGACCTTTCCGTATTTTCTTTCACGCAGATTCTGGAGAAGTTCTCCAACAACAGTCAGGACAATGTGTTCATGGGAACCTACAATCCTGAGCGCAACCTTATAATTACGCATCAGGAATGTTTCGGTGATGTGGATTAGTCTTTCTTCTTTGCGTGCAGACTGAAAGGTGTTTCGGCAGTGAGGTTTACGGTCTTGACGAACTGTCCGCGTATGAATACGTCGAGCGGAATGTCTGTCTTTGACTGCATTGTAGCCGTGACATCGCCTTCCTTGTTCCATTTCAGTTCGGTCATGGTAATGCCGCCACGAATTGCCAAGCCGGCAAGTTCGCCACTCTTCCACTGCTCAGGAATGGCAGGGAGTATGTTCAGGTAGCAGCGGTTGGTCTCGGGAGAGTAGTATGACTGCACGAGCATCTTCTTGATGATGGGCACGAGTTCCTGTCCGCTTGCCTTGTTCCAATGTGCCCGAGCGTCGGTGATGAGCTTGTAGGAAGTGTCGCCTTCGCCGAGGGCTGCCGAAGCGAGAGCAAGCTGGAGGAAACCTTGGTCAATGCCCTTCACGCCAGTGCTGCTGCGATATTTCAGGCAGCTCTGAATGGTAGCCTTGCAAGCTTCGCTAATGTCGTAGTTGCGAGTGATGATAGGGTCGTTGCGATAGAAGAGTCCGTAGAGTTGTGGAACATCGGTGTATTTGTGCTCGTTGGCCGACTCTCCATAGAGATGGCGTCGGAACTCCTCGTTGATGTCAATCTTGTATGGTGGTAGCATGGCAAGGATTTGCTGTAGGCGAGGCACTTTCTCCTGCTGTGCAAAACCCGCTTCGCTGCCCTGCTGTGCAAGGATGTTGCAAGTGGTGACGAAGTCGCGAAGGAAGAATATTGCTACCGACACCTCGAACGTTGGATCGTCCTTGCCGATGATGTAGAACCCGAAATCGTCTGTAGCCTTGAGCGTCTTTTCAAACTCCTCGTATGTGCTGATCATCAATGGCAGGACCTTCTTCTCAAGGAAGTCTGTGTCGAGTGTGTAGAGATAATAATCGAAGAGGAAAGAAGCGCGAATCTGTGACTTTACGAGATTGTTGAGCTTTGGAAGCGCCGTGAAATTATCTGTCTCAATGGACAGTGTCTCGCCGCTACGGATGCTCCTGAAATAGAGATTGTTGTAGAGATTTGCAATGTCCTCGTCTATTGGATTGCCGGTGTTCAGGGTAAGTGAAACGCTCTGGCATACGGCAGTATATTTCTCCATGTGACGCTGAAGCAGGGTGTTGTAGGCGTTTGCGCAATCAGGCTTCTTCTGGCCTGCGCTGGAGAGGGAAAGTATTGCGTTGTTGCTCTGTGCAAGTTCTTTCGTGAGCGGGTTTACAAGTGTTGGCATCGGCTTTGATGAGATGATCATCATCGCCTGACTGCACTTCGTGAGCGTTATTTCGTCTGCCGTAATGCTCTCCTTGCCGTTGTCCGTAACAATGGTGACAACAGATTCGTAACCGTAATATTGCTGCTCATTGTCGGTGATTGGCTTCGGGAAAGATGAATGCACCTCGATATTGTTGCCATTCTTGCTGAAACTGGTGCGTGCGGAATTGTTGTTCTTCTTGGCTGCTGACAGCTTTATCTTCTGGGTGAAAGGCACGGACTCCGTATTTATGAGTATGATGATGGCGTCGTCTTTCCTTGATGCAATGACCTTTCCCGTGAATGTGCTTTTGCCCGTTGTTGCAGTAAGGAGGATTTCGCCTGTCTCCTCGTTCTCCTGGATGTTCACAAGATGAGCGTCAGGGAGAGTGATGTTTATGGACTGGAAGATGTTCTTGTAGCCGATCGTCATGCTCGGTTTTCCTGTTTTTGCTGCTTCCACAGATGAGAAACCGTTGCCGCAAGTGATGGCGTCTGCTGAGCTCTCGGCAAAGGACGGGAGCGCAAGGATGAGAGACAGTATGAGTAGTAGATATGATTTCATTTACAATTTACGGATTTACAATTTGCGGATTTATGGATTTATTGCGTTTTCTTTGTCTTTTCCTGCCAAGCGGCTACAAGGCGAGACTCGGAAGGGGAAGAGAACTGCGGCGTGTAGAACTGTGCGTTGAGAAGTTCCTGAGGCAGATAGTCTTGCGCCACGTAGTTGCCCGGATAGTCGTGAGGATATTTGTAGCCATCATGATAACCGAGGTCCTTCATGAGGTTTGTAGGAGCGTTGCGAATGTGCATTGGCACTGGCAGATTACCCGTCTGCTTGACAGTGGCAAGTGCTGCATCTATGCCGAGATATGCCGAGTTGCTCTTAGGCGAAAGTGCGAGATAGACCGTGGCTTCGGCAAGTGGAATGCGTGCTTCCGGCCAACCAATCTTATTGACAGCATCGAAGGCTGCGTTGGCAAGAAGGAGCGCGTTTGGATTGGCAAGTCCGATGTCTTCTGTGCTGCTGATAACCAATCTTCGAGCAATGAATACAGGGTCTTCGCCGCCTTCTATCATGCGAGCAAGGTAGTAGAGAGCTGCCTGCGGATCGCTGCCACGAATGCTCTTTATGAATGCCGAGATTATGTCGTAGTGCATGTCACCAAGCTTGTCGTAGGCGAGGGGAGTGGCTTCGAGTTGCTTCTCCACAAGAGCGTCGTCGATGGTGAGTTTTCCGTCAACAGCAGCTTCCTGAAGGAGTTCGAGAATGCCGAGCATGCGGCGAGCGTCGCCACCACTGAAACGAAGCAATGCGCCAGTTTCCTTTACCTCTATCTGCAGTTTTGATAGCACCACATCTTTCGTGATTGCACGGTCAAGGAGTTGGAGAAGATCGTCCTTTTCAAACTGCTTCAGCACATAAACCTGACAGCGTGAGAGCAGAGGACGAATGACTTCGAAAGATGGATTTTCCGTAGTTGCTCCGATGAGCGTGAATGTGCCTCGCTCCACGGCTCCGAGAAGACTGTCTTGCTGCGACTTTGAGAAGCGGTGGATTTCATCAATAAAGAGTATCGGGCGGCCTTGCTGAGAAAAGAGATTGGTCTGTTTAGCCTTGTCAATGACCTCACGGACGTCCTTCACTCCGCTTGTCACGGCAGAAAGGGTGTAGAAAGGCACCTTCGCAGAATGTGCAATGATTTCTGCGAGAGTGGTCTTGCCTACGCCGGGAGGTCCCCAGAGTATCATGGAAGGTATGTGCTGCTGCTCAATCATTGAGCGCAACATGCAACCCTCACCAATGAGGTGCTGCTGACCAATGTAGTCGGCAAGTGTCTTTGGGCGAAGTCTTTCTGCGAGTGGTAACATTCTATGGAAGTAATAAGTATTAAGTATTAAGTATTAAGTATGATTACCAATATTAGGTCTGTTAGAACCTTTTGTTTTTAGCCTTTAGCTTTTAGCCTTTAGCCTTTAGCCTCGAAGCAACGCTTCGAACATTACTTCTTTCGTTTTCCGAAATTGAAGCCTGCGTAGAGATTTAATGTGGCAAACCAGTTGGCGGTGTGGAAAGCTCCTTTATTATATGAATAATAGTGGAGAATGGCGCTTGAGCCGGCATACCATTTCATATTGTTGTAAACGATGCCGAAGCGTCCGCAACCGTCGAAATTCACGTTCTTGAGTTTGAAGTCCTCGTATGAGAAACCGCGCTCGTATTTGTCGCCGATGGAACGCTTAAGACCAATTCCGGCTGTGAGCGAACTTGCGAAGATGAGATGTTTTGCAAGCACTTGGTTGTGAGCGTAACCGCCTGATAATGTGAGAGCTGCGTGCTCTATCTTATTGAAATTGAATGTGCTGTCAAGACTGACAGTGCAATTTGCGGCGGGATAGCGGTGGGCAAGTTCGTTGTTGAGCGTGCCGATGAGTTGCTCATTGTCGTAATTGAGCTTGTGGTGCATGTAACTGATGCCCACAATAGGCGAACCTGCACTTCGAATCTGGCAACTGCTCTGCGCGAATGCCGCTGGATAAGAGAAACGGCGATGCTTTAGGACGTAGTAGAAATTGAGTCCGCGAATGTAGGTGTCAATGCCCGGGAATGAGATGTCGTTGAAATTCTTCGTGCCGTAGTTTGTCTCTACAGCAGCATCGCGAATCTTGTAGCTCTTGCCCGACTCACGCCAGATGAGGTCGATGTTGAAGATTGGGCTATATAAGCTAAAATCAATGTCCACGCGCTCCGAGATGTGAAGTTTCTTGACATCGAAGGTGTAGCCAAGGAATGCCCATCGCCAACCTGCATAAGGTCCTATCTTTGTGCGTGCCTCTGGAGAGAAGGAAATTGTCTCGCCCGTAGGACTTTGGAACTTGTAGGATTCAAGGTTGGTGGTGGCTTGCAGCATCACTGCCCAGTTGTATTCCTGAGGTCGGATGTAGAGCGTATCGACATCATTCACATAGTCAAAGACCTTCTCGCCAAGAGCCACTACCTTTTTGAAGAGGTTCTTCTTGGGCTTCTCTACTTCTGCTGTATCAGGTTCCATGTAGCTTGTGCCGGGTATGGAGTCTGTGGTCTCTGCCGATAACGGAAGAGCTATGAGAGTGAGCAATATGAGGAGAAACTTTTTCAAAATTTGTTGAGGATACGATCCATAACCCAGTTTGTAGGGGTGGCAGAGACGCTTGTGCAGTCGCAAGTGTCAAGCTCCAGAAGTGTGTTTGCAACCTTCGTGATGAGAGGAAGCTGAACAACTGCTGGCGGATCTATGACAATCTCCTTTTCGCCTTCTGTGGTAAGTAGGAGAATAGGCTCGTAGGTGAATGTGGAGAACTTGAGTGTTCCCTTGTCGCCAATGACATAGATGCGGTCTTCCTTTGCAGAGGGATGGCTGACGAAAGTCCATGAACCTGAGCCTGGTAAGCCGTTCTCGAAGAGGAAGCAAGCACTAACGGAATCTTCCACATTATCATAAATACCGCGACGATTGGCAGACATACCTTTGGCTTCCGTGATAACGCCGAACATCTGCTGAAGGAAATCAAGCTGATGGGCTGCGAGATCATAGAAATATCCGCCACCGGCAATGTCTGGCTGGAGTCGCCAAGGGAGCTTGCTTGGTGCGTTGTAGTCAACCTCATTCGGTGGACAAGCAAAGCGAATCTGGATGTTCAGCACATTGCCAACGGCACCGTTGCTGATGAGTTCCTTAACCTTATGGAAATAAGGCAGTTCTCTGCGGTAGTAAGCTACGAAACAAGGCACTCCTGTACGCTCACTAACACGGTTTATTCGTACACATTCGTCGTAGTTTGCAGCGAGAGGCTTCTCTATGTAGCAAGGCTTTCCTGCCTGCATTGCCATGACAGCGAATGTGGCGTGAGAAGATGGTGGAGTGGCTATGTAGATAGCATTTACATCTTCATCATCAATGAGCTCTTGGGCATCTGTGTACCAGCGAGGAATATTGTGACGACGGGCGTAATCTTTTGCTTTGTCAGCAGTACGACTCATCACAGCCACGACTTCTGAATTTGGTATCATCGAGAAGGCAGGACCGGATTTTGTCTCAGTGACATCGCCGCATCCGATGAAGCCCCATTTTAGTTTCTTCATAATAGGAGCCCCACCCCCAACCCCTCCCCCTGATGGGAGGGGAGGGATTTGTAATGGTGGGTAAGTTTTTTGTATGGTTAATGAATCTATGCTCTGGTTTGACCGTTGCCGTTGATAAGCCACTTGTAAGTGGTCATTTCCATCAGGCCCATAGGACCGCGAGGACCGAGTTTCTGTGTGGAGATTCCGATTTCAGCACCAAGACCGAACTGTGCTCCGTCGGTGAAGCTTGTTGGTGCATTGACATAAACACAGGCTGCGTCAACCTCTGTCTGGAAGCGTTCTGCTGCAGCTTCATCGTCAGTGATGATGCTTTCACTGTGACCTGAACCGAACTGCGCAATGTGGTTGATTGCATCATCGAGAGAGTCAACAACGCGGAGGTTCATTGCGTATGCCATGAACTCCTTGCTGAAGTCGCAGTTCTGCTCGTGGATGTCAACATTCTTTGCCTGAAGCTTGGTGATGATGTCTGTAAGCTCTGCCACCTTGTCCTTGTGAACAAGCAGTGTGTCGAGAGCGTTGCAGACACTTACGCGGCGAGTCTTTGCGTTGAGAACGATGTCTGCTGCCATCTGCATGTTTGCTGCCTTGTCGATGTAAGCATGAACAACACCAGCGCCAGTCTCAATGACAGGAACCTTAGCATTGTCGCGAACGAAGTCGATGAGACGACGACCGCCACGAGGAATGCAGATGTCAACATAACCTACAGCACCGAGGAGTTCGGCTGTAGCTTCGTGAGTAGCTTCAAGAAGTGAAACGCAGTCAACAGGAGCTGTAGCGATATTCTTCAGAACATCATGGATGAGGGCAATGGCAGCGCGGTTGGAGCAATCTGCATCGCGACCGCCCTTGAGAATGCAGGCGTTGCCGCTCTTCAGACAGAGTGAGAATACATCGAAAGTTACGTTAGGACGAGCCTCGTAGATAACACCGATAACTCCGAATGGCACAGACTTCTTGCGAAGGCGAAGACCATTAGGAAGTGTTCTGTCCTCAAGAGTTATGCCAAGAGGAGAGGGAAGAGTAGCTACGTTTCGCATGTCGGAAGCGATGCCTTCAAGGCGTGCTTCAGTAAGCTGAAGACGGTCGTAAAGTGGATTAGACTTGTCCATCTTTGCAAGGTCTTCTGCATTTGCTGCGAGGAGTTTGTCTGTATTTGCCACGATAGCATCTGCTACGGCGTGGAGTATCTGGTTGCGCTGTTCGTCAGTGAGGAGTGCTACTGAGCGAGCTGCGTCTTTTGCTGCTTTGAATATTGGGTTCATAAAGGGTTATGGGGCTTGAAATTCTGTATGTAGAACTGTGTCTGGTTGCGTGATAAGGTCAACGAGTACATTGTCGCGAGTACCGTTGGCAATGATTACATCGATGCCTTCTTGGGCTACGGAAGATGCTGTGTGGTACTTTGACTCCATTCCTCCACGACCGAAACTACTCTTTTCGCGGTGGATATATTCGCTGAGGTCAGTGCCCTGAGCAACCTTCTCAATGACTTTTGACTCTGGATTCTTAGGGTCGCCATCGTAGATTCCGTCGATGTTTGAGAGCAATATGAGTTTGTCTGCCTTAAGCATCTTTGCGATGAGGCCAGAGAGTTCATCGTTGTCGGTGAACATAAGCTCAGTTAGAGCAACGGTGTCATTCTCGTTTACGATAGGCAGAACACCCATATCAAGCATGAGCTGCATACATGCTTTCTGGTTCTGGTATTGCTCGCCAGCCTGGAAATTCTCCTTCATTGTAAGAACCTGTCCGATGTGGATGTTGTGCTCGCGGAAGAGATCGTAGTAATGGTTGATGAGACGAACCTGACCGATAGCCGAGAACAACTGACGCTGCTCTACGCTGTCAAGATGCGACTCTACACGAAGTTCGCTTCTACCACTGGCAACGGCACCAGAAGACACGAGAATTACCTCGTGGCGCAGTTTGCGAAGCTCTGCTATTTGGTCAACGATGGCAGAGATGCGAGTGATATTTAGAGTGCCGTCAGCGCGGGTTAGTACGTTGCTTCCGACTTTTATTACTAATCTTTGTTTCATTTTATTGATAATTCGGAAATTCGATTCTTCGATAATTCGGAGTTACGAATATTAAGCCAAAAGTCCTTGGATAACGGCATTTGTGAAGCCGTTCTTTTCCATTGTGTTAAGGCCGCGGATGGTAAGACCACCAGGAGTTGTAACCTTATCAATCTCTGCTTCTGGATGATTGCCACTTGCCTGAAGGAGTTCCACGGCGCCCTTCATTGTCTGAAGAACGATGTCCTTAGCCATGTCAGCCTTGAAACCGAGCTGTACGCCACCTTCCGATGCTGCACGAACATAACGCATTGCGTAAGCTATACCGCAAGATGCGAGAACTGTACCAGCAGAAAGCTGCTTTTCCTCTACCTTCATGCAAGAGCCAGTTGCGTTGAAGAGATTCTCTACGAGTGCAATCTGCTCTGCTGTAGCGTTGTTGTCAGGCACGATGAATGTCATGCTTGCCTTAACTGCAATGGCAGTGTTTGGAATACAGAGAACAACAGTTATCTCATTGCCAACGACAGCCTTAACCTGTTCAAGCGAAACGCCAGCAGCGACAACGATGAGAATCTGATTTGGCTTGAGCGAATCCTTGATACCACCGAGAACCTGCTCAACGAGCCAAGGTTTTACTACTACGCAGACAACATCCTTGCCTGAAGCAGCGGCATTGTTGTCTGTTGTTATGTTTGCACCAGCATCAGCAAAACGCTGGAGAGAAGATTCATAGAGGTCTGCTGCAGTAATGTCTGAAGCAGAAATGAGTTCTGGAGTGTTGAGCCAGCCTTCTACCATTGAGCCGCCCATTGCTCCGCATCCGATTACTGATAAAGTCATAGGTGTATAGTTTTTGGTTTTTAGTTGATAATTTGCACAAAGGGGTCTGACCCCTTTGTGCAAATTTTGGGTTATTCTGGGTTCGGGGTGATTAAACGGACAAACCCTCGCACGAATGCGAGGGCACAGTGGCTGTCCTTTTATTGGATTTCCTTCTTCTCCGCAAAGATCTTTTCATCTTCCTTTCGGATGAGAATCGTATCGCCTTCGGAGAGCGTGTCGGAGAGTAGCAGTTCGCAGACATTGTCTTCGATGTAAGTCTGGATAGCTCGCTTCAAAGGTCTTGCGCCGTACTGAATATCGTAGCCTTTTTCCGCTACATAGTCCTTTGCGTCGGCCTCAATTTCAATGTGATAACCGAGTTCCTCAACACGGGAAATGAGGTCCTTGAGTTCAAGGTCAATGATCTTCTTGATGGCATCCTTTGAGAGTTGGTCGAACATGATGATTTCATCAAGACGGTTAAGGAACTCTGGAGCGAATTGCTTTGAAAGACTCTTCTGGATAATGCTGCGAGCATACTCCTTGTTCTTCTCGTCCTGAAGGTCGCGAGAGTGAATGCGCTCGAAACCGATACCAAGTCCGAAGTCCTTGAGCTGTCGGGTTCCGGCATTACTTGTCATTATAATAATGGTGTTCGAGAAGTCTATCAGACGACCGTTACCGTCAGTCATTCTACCTTCGTCAAGCACCTGAAGAAGC
>JAZRXS010000036.1:0-3187 GCA_045600325.1 Prevotella sp. | reverse complement strand
CTCTGCAGGGAACTCCTTGCGGAGATCTTCTATAGACATGTTCTCTGGCTTCTCGATAACCCAGAGGTGGAAGATTTCAGCCTGAACAACGAGGTTGTCGTTGTAAGAGATCTTCTCGCGGATTTCGTTGATCTCGTGGCGAGGGAAACCAGGAACGATACGGTCAACGAGAGTAGCACAAACGTAGTTGTACTTCTCAACCCACTCCTTGAAGCCTTCGTAGTCAGCACCGAAGTCGTCCTTCCAAAGCTCGATGTACTGAGCGATGCACTCCTTGAGCTTATGACCATTGAGGAAGATGAGCTCGCAAGGCATGATGATAAGACCCTTCTCAGGATCGCCAGCGAATGTCTGGTAACGACGATAGAGGAACTGAACGAGCTTGCCTGGGTAAGAAGAAGCAGGAGCATCAGAAAGCTTGCAAGCAGGATCGAAGGCGATACCAGCCTCAGTAGTATTAGAGATAACGAAGCGGATCTCTGGCTGATCTGCGAGAGCCATGTAAGCCCAGTTCTGTGAGTATGGGTTGATAGCGCGAGAGATAACGTCGATACGCTCGAGAGTGTTCACTGGCTGACCGTTCTCACGACCCTGAAGGTTTACGTGATAGAGACAGTCCTGACCATTGAGCCAGTCAACCATACCGCGCTCGATAGGCTGAACAACTACTACAGAACCGTTGAAGTCTGTCTTCTGATCCATGTTCCATACAATCCAATCTACGAATGCGCGGAGGAAGTTACCCTCGCCAAACTGAACGATTTTCTCAGGCATCACGCTCTTTGGAGCTGTGCGCTTGTTGAGTTCTTGAAGTTTTGCCATTTTTTTGTTAGTTATTATAAAGTTAATGTGATTTATTTTTATTTTAAACACGGGTTTCACGAGTGTCACGAGATTTTTTTATAGTTTTCAATAGTTCCGCAAGTTCTTTCGTGACTGTCGGAGATAAACTTGTGCAACTTTTAAACACTATGAAACATTCTCTGGCTTGTGTAACTCGTGCAACCTGTGTTTCGTTTATTACTCATGATGATAAGGCTCACCTTTGATTATGGTGCAAGCTCGGTAGAGCTGCTCGGCGAAGATGAGTCGTACCATCTGATGTGAGAACGTCATCTTGGAAAGGGAAATCTTTTCGTTAGCACGAGCATACACATCCTTAGAGAATCCGTAAGGACCACCAATGATGAACACCAGTCTTTTTGCCGTCTGTTGCTTCTTTTCTATCCACGAAGCATATTCCACGCTGCGGAACTCCTTACCATGTTCATCCAGAAGAACGACGGTGTCGGATGTCTGTAGAAGCTTTAGTATAAGTTCGCCCTCCTTTTGCTTCTGCTGCTCTTCGGAAAGATTCTTCGAATTCTTAAGGTCAGCAATGACCTGGATGTCGAATGGGATGTAGTGGTTTATGCGAGAAACATAGTCTTCAATCGCTGCCTGATACATCTTGTTGTCGGTCTTTCCGATGAGGATAAGGGTGGCTTTCATAGGGGCAAAGTTACACTTTTTATTTCAGTTTTGCAAAATCTACTTTACAAATAATGGTGTTAAATGGTTAAAATATATTTTTTTGTCAATTAATTAGCCAAGATAGTATAGGTTTTGCTTACCTTTGCAGTGTAATAATATGATAAAGTTCCTATCGCGACTTTTGAAATTTATCGTCTGGACAGTGGCCTCCATCTACTTCATAGCCATCGTTCTGACGCATCTCTCTGTTGTGCAAAAACGATTGGGAGAGGAAGTTGCTGCCCTTTTGGCAAAGGAACTTGACACATACGTCAGCATAGGCAGTGTGAATCTCGGTTTTCTCAACCAGGTTATTGTAGAGGACATTCAGATCAAGGACAAACAGAAAGAGATGCTCCTGAAGGCGAGGGAGGTGACAGCAACGCCGGATTTCTTCGACATACTGAAAGGAAAGGTTACAATCAATAGTGCACAGCTCTTTGGTGCGGATGTCAGATTGTACAAACAGACGGAAGACTCTCCGCTCAACTGCCAGTTCATAATAGACAAGCTCAGCAATCCTGACAGCAAGGAACCGAGCAAGCTTGACCTAAGGATAAACACGCTCATCGTGAGGAACTCCGCCGTTTCTTACGACCTTCGCTATATGCCAACGAAGAGGGCGGGCATAATAGATCCAAACCACATTAAGCTTTCCGGCATGAACGCCAATCTGGTTCTCTATCAGCTGAAAGGTGATGATATTGATTTGGCTATCAAGCGATTGGCATTCAAGGAAGCGCAAGGCATAGAATTGCAGAACCTTTCTTGCGATTTCACGAAGACGAAGAATATGCTTACACTGAAGGACATAGACATGCGCCTCTCGGATGGTAAGCTCCGTTCGGATTCCATCGTCTATAACATCGAACACAACAAGGTGCGCGGTGATATTGATGCGACATACAAGGATCTCAACATCACGGCTCAGCTCTTTGGCAGCAAGGAGCAGATTGTTGTTGATCGCCTTAACATATATAATGAAAGCAACAGCCTTCGCTTGCAGGGCAAGGGTGCTGTGGATATCCTTTCGCTCAAAGGAACGGAATGGCGTGCTGACATAACAGATTCAAACATTGATGTCAGGGAATTGAGGAGCACAGTCTATAATCTCACTGGCGAGGTGATAGAACTGCCGAAACAACTGGAAGACGCTGGCTTTGTAAGCTTCGTTGGAAAGACTAACGGCTTGATAGAGAACGGATTCAAGGAGAATCCATTGGCAAGGATAAATGGTAATATAGAAGGAAATATCAAGTCTGGATTCGGCAATGTTGAACTGAATGTGACGAAATCCCCGGAAAGAATCACCGCTCATGTCAACACCGACAATCTGCAACTTGGCAAGATTCTTGCTGACAACCGTTTCAACCTTGTCTCAGCCGACCTTGAAACGTCTATGCCGGTGTCGCTACTTTCATCCCTGAAGCAAGGATTTGCATTGGAGAACCTTCACGATTTGTCTCTGAAAGGTGAGGTTAGACACTTTGATTTCGACGGCAATCAGTTCAAGAACATCGTAGCCGACCTTACATTGAGCAATAGCATTCTTGACGGAAAACTCAATGTGTCTCCGCAAAACATCGCTTCTTTCGTGGCTGATATGCACTTGGATATCAGTAGGTTGGCAGAGAAGAAGCTGAATGGTAATCTTACACTTAATAACCTTTCTTAC
>JAZRXS010000035.1:0-10848 GCA_045600325.1 Prevotella sp. | reverse complement strand
CAGCCAAAGCTTCACTTCTTCTCTGAGTGGTGGAAGCAGCTCTACGGCGAGTCAGAAGGCAAGGATCTCAAGGGCATTTTCCCTGCATCTTGCGATTTCACAACAGACCTTCACTCTATGGGCCAGTGGATTCAGGAAGGCGAGCGCACTATCTATGAGACAGTTATCAGCATTGAGAAGGCTAACAACACAGTTCTCTTCCCATCAGACGAGGAGAACCTTGACGGCTTGAACTTCCTCGCAGGCAAGCGTGTTGACGAGGTTAACAAGATGGCTGAGCTCGGTACTCAGCTTGCTCACGTTGACGGTGGTGTGCCAAACATCCGCATATCTGTTCCTGAACTCAACGCTTACTATCTCGGTCAGCTCATCTACTTCTTCGAGATCGCTTGTGGTATCAGCGGAAACGTTCTTGGCGTAAACCCATTCAACCAGCCAGGTGAAGAGGCTTACAAGAAGAACATGTTCGCACTTCTCGAGAAGCCAGGCTATGAGGCTGAGACAGAAGCAATCAAGAAGCGTCTTGCAGAGTAATATTTAGTTTATCAAGAATTAGTGAATTAGAGAATTCCCGGTATCGCTTGTGTCATGTGATTCTTTTTGAATTCATTGGAATAGGGGGAAATGAAAATTCTCAAATTCACAAATTCTTGATAAAATTTTGATAGAGATAATAAGCATAGACTTTATGTATAGAAAGAATATACAGAATTATCTTGAGAAGAACGGCTTTAGGGAATTTGCTCCGAAGGCCGTTCTTTTTGATATGGACGGCGTGATATACGACTCCATGCCGTGTCATGCCTACGCTTGGCAGAAGGCGACGGAGGAGTTTGGACTTCATTTTACAGAAGATGATACCTACATCCACGAAGGAATGAGAGGCGAGGAGGTCATAGCAAATCTTACTCGCGAACAGAAGGGCTATGAGGCTTCCGAAGAGGAGATAAAGACCATCTACGGACGAAAGGCGGAGATTATCGCCACGGAGTTTGGTGTTATTCCGAAAATGCCTGGCACAGAGGATGTTATGCGCAAGCTGAAAGATGCAGGAATGCTGATAATCGTGGTGACAGGCTCGGGGCAACATTCCACCCTGAAGCGCGTCACCTCAGATCATTCGGGACTTGTTTGCGAGGACTTGATAATCTCAAGCAAGGACTGTACACGCGGCAAGCCGGATCCGCAGCCATACCAGAAGGGACTTGCCCTTGCCGGAAAGGCACTCGGAAGAGTAGGGGAGAACGGCGAATCGCTGCCATTGGAACCGTGGGAGGCTATCGTCGTAGAGAATGCTCCGATGGGTGTTCATGCCGGAGTGGCAGCGAAAATCTTCACCATTGGTGTGAATACCGGTCCGCTCGACGACAAACTTCTATGGGACGAAGGGGCAGATCTCGTGATAAAACCGATGACAGCATTGGCTGAGAATATCACGGAATTGCTGAAAAACGACGAGTGAAAGCAGTCTTTTCCTACTGATACTATTTTGTCAGATTAGGAGGTCTGTTTCGTAAAGCTATGAGTTACGAGTAAAAAACGTGGGAGTTTTGACCAAAAAGTCATAGAGTTTTGCCCCAAAACTCTATGACTTTTTATGTAAAACTCTATGAGTTTTTGGAGACGTTTGTAATGCGTTGAGAATCAAAGGGATGGAGAGTCGGCTGGAAAGCGCGGTTGGCGGCGTGAAAGTACTGATACTATTTTGTCAGGTTGCATGGGTATTTTGATGTGGGAAAGTTTAGTTATATTAAGATGTGTAAAGATTATTGGGCTTATGTTTGGGGAATTGCGAAAATGTTGCTAATTTTGCAGCATCTATGAATATACTAAAACGAATATTTACAATCATCTTGCTTTTGGTGATGACGCTGGCAGCTAATGCTGACAGGACTTTCCTTGATGCTGTGTCGTCGCCGAAATGGGAAGTGAGAGCTGTTTGGCTCACTACGTTCAGAGGCCTTGACTGGCCGAAGACCAAGGTCACTGACGATTGGAGTAGAGAGTATCAGAAACGCGAACTTATCAGAATACTTGACGGTCTGCAGGCTGCCAACGTGAATACTGTGATTTTCCAAGCCCGTACTCGTGGACTTGTAGCCTATCATTCTCAGTATGAACTGTTTGACGACGTGTGGACGGGAAAGGAAGGAAAGGATCCTGGCTATGACCCATTGGCGTTTGTTATAGACGAATGCCACAAGCGCAACATGGAATGCCATGCTTGGGTGGTAAGCGTTTGCCCTGCAAAGGGTTTTCGCGACCCGAACCTGCCTTCTACAGCCGGCTATATCGCAGGCATTTGCGAGGAGATAGCACGCAACTACGATGTCGATGGCATTAGCCTTGACTATATCCGCTACCGTGACGGCAAGCCATTGGGCTGTTCGCCAGCGCAGGCTTGCGAGAACATCACGAAGATTGTGCGTGCCATCCATGACCGCGTAAAGGCAGTGAAACCATGGGTGAAGCTCTCTTGTTCGCCTATCGGAAAGTATAAGCCAAACAGGAATCTCTCGTCCAAATACAACGCTTTCTCTTACGGTCAGGACGTGGAACGATGGACACGAGAGAACCTGATGGACATAATCTTCCCGATGGCATATTGGGACGGAAGCAATTTCTACCCTTGGATGCCACAGTGGAAGGAGATAGCCAACGGCAAGATCATCGCTCCTGGTCTCGGCACTTATTTCCTCGACCCTAAGGAAGGCAGCCGCACGCTGTATGAGCAGAGCAAGCAGCATAAGTTCGTGCGCTATGATGGAGGCATGGGCTTTGCCATCTTCCGCGCGGAACATCTGCTGAAAGACTTCAAGGGCATCTATAAGTTCGTGAAGGAGTTCTGCCCTTATCCATCACTCGTGCCACCGATAGCAGGAGGCAGTAAGCCCGCTCCGCCACAAGGAGTAAAGGTGCAACGTGAGGCAAGGTCAACAACGCTCTACTGGACACCACAGGAAAACAAGATGGTGAACATCTACGCAAGCCGCGAATGGCCGGTGGATATCACCAAGGCGGAGAATCTTTTGGCAGTCCGTGTGCGCGGCTCACAGTTCACTGTTCCTACCCAGTATAAACTTCATTACGCAATAACCACAATAGACAGATTCGGAAACGAAAGCGATGAAATCAGTACGGCCAAAGAAAAATTTAGGTCAGCACTTTCTTACAGACCTAACCATAGCAAAAGCAATCGCTGACACGGTTGATGCTTGCCCTGAGATACCAGTGCTTGAAGTAGGTCCTGGCATGGGTGTGATGACGCAGTTCATCTATCCAAAGGGACGTCCGTTCAAGGTTGTGGAGATAGACCGCGAGTCGGTAGCCTATCTCAATGAGGTCTATCCAAAGCTGCGGTCAAACATAATCTCCGCAGACTTCCTGCGTTTGGACTTGAATGAGGTGTTCGATGGCAAGCAGTTCGTCCTGACAGGCAACTATCCTTACGACATTTCCTCGCAGATATTCTTCAAGATGCTCGACAACAAGGACTTGATACCTTGCTGCACAGGCATGATACAAAGGGAGGTGGCTTTGCGAATAGCTGCACAACCGGGCAACAAGACCTACGGCATCTTGAGCGTGATGATACAGGCTTACTACGATGTGGAGTATCTGTTTACGGTAGATGAGCACGTGTTCAACCCACCACCAAAGGTGAAGAGTGCCGTCATCCGTATGACACGAAACAAGACGGAACATCTGGACTGCAACGAGAAGCTCTTCAAGACTCTCGTGAAGACACTCTTCGGTCAGCGCAGAAAGATGATTCGCGGCTCGATAAAGCAACTCTTCACCCAACAGCCGCCAGCCGAATTCTTTGAGCATCCGTTCATGACAAAGCGTCCTGAGCAGCTCAGCATACCGGAATTCGTGGAACTGACAAACTATGTTGATGCAGAATTGAATTGGGAGGTGCGTTGCCCTCAACGCACCATCAGTGAATAAAGGTAATACTTGCTCTTGTGGATGTTGGTGTCCTGAGGGCAGGACACCTCCCAAGGCGGCTCAGAAATCTTCGCCCTACAATCAAAATATATTCAAATGCGTTTATACCCTCCTGCAAAAATAAACCTCGGACTAAACATTGTCTCCAAGCGTCCTGATGGCTATCATGACCTTGAAACCGTGTTCTATCCGCTCTTTGATGTTACGGATGTCCTTGAAGTCAATGTCATAGACGGCGAGAATGGCTCTGTGACTCTTTCGCTTGATGGCAATCCTATTGATGGAGATCCGGAGAAGAATCTTGTGGTCAAGGCTTACAGGCTTCTTGCAAACGACTTCGAACTGCCAGCGATGAGCATCAATCTCACGAAGAGAATACCGATGCAGGCGGGAATGGGAGGAGGTTCCGCAGACGCCGCATATACCCTTAAGTCCGTTAACGGACTTGCCAACCTCGGCCTTACCGACGACCAACTTGAAGCATACGCCTTGAGACTTGGTGCCGACTGTCCGTTCTTTATCCGTTGCCAGCCATGCTTTGCCACTGGAGTGGGGGAGAAGATGACTCCTATAGACCTCTCGCTCGATGGCTATGAAGTGCGATATATAAAGGATGATGCAATCTCTGTTTCTACGGCTGATGCCTTTCGCAATATACCGGTAGCCAAACCTGAGCGTGAATGTATGGACATTGTGCTCAACGAACCGATGGAACGTTGGAAGGAACTGCTAAAGAATGACTTCGAGACAACCGTCTTTGCGAAGTATCCAAAACTCGCTGAGATAAAGCAAAAGATGTATGACGACGGTGCTGTCTATGCTGTGATGACAGGTTCCGGCAGCGCAGTTATAGGAATATTCAATTGTAAATTGTAAATCAGTAAATCTTTCGATGGCAAAGACCAATACGACAGGAAAGAAATCGAACGTGAAGATTGCGGTGAATCCGGAATTTGAGCACCTTCAGCCACAAGTAGTGGAGATGGAAAAGAAGGTGCTTGCGGCGCTGATGATCGACCAGGACGCATACGCGATGGTTAGCGATCAGGTGGCGGTTGACATGTTCTATGATCCGCGACACAAGAAAATATTCGAGGCTATCTTTGCACTCAACCTTGCAGAGAAGCCTGTTGACCTCGTGACGGTGACAGAAGAGCTCCGTCATCAGGGCACATTCGACGAGATAGGCATGGACTACCTCCTTGAGATTGATGATTCGGCAGCCACTTCCGCCAACATCATGTATCATGTGAAGGTGATAAACGAGAAGTTTCTTGCCCGCCAGCTCATAAGCTACTCAAGCATTGTCCAGACGAAAGCTTTCGATGCGACGAACGATGTGAACGAGGTGATGCAGGAAGCTGAGGCGAGTCTGTTCCAGATTTCGCAGAAAAACAAGAAGGCTGACTTCGTCCATGTGAATCCTGTTGTGAAGCAAGCTACGCAGTTGCTCCAGCAAGCCGCTGCAAACCAGGGAGGTATGACGGGTATTCCTACCGGCTATGCCAAGCTTGACGATATGACAGCCGGTTGGCAGAAGTCGGATCTCGTAATCATTGCTGCACGTCCTGCCATGGGTAAGACAGCTTTCGCCCTATCCTTGGCTCGAAACATTGCCGTTGACTACAACCGTCCTGTAGGATTCTTCTCTCTTGAAATGAGCAATGTCCAGCTCGTCAACCGTCTGATAGCCAACGTTTGCGAGATAGACAGCAAGAAGATTCTCAACGGTCAGCTCGACAATATGGAGTGGCAGCAGTTTGATAATAACATCGGACGTTTGGCAGACGCTCCGATATACCTTGACGATACTCCTGGTATGTCAATCTTTGAACTCCGTACAAAGGCTCGTCGAATGGTAAGGGAGCATAAGGTGGAGATTATAATGATAGACTACCTTCAGCTCATGAATGCCAATGGCGCTAAGTTTGGCAGCCGTCAGGAAGAGGTTTCCACCATCTCCCGTTCGCTGAAAGGCTTGGCAAAGGAACTTGACATCCCTGTCATTGCCCTCTCACAGCTCAACCGTGATGTGGAAAAGCGTGACAACAATGCCGACAGTGGCGTTGACTCACATATTCCGCAGATGAGCGACCTCCGTGAATCAGGAGCCATCGAGCAGGATGCCGACATGATCATCTTCATCCACCGTCCAGAGTATTACCGCCTCTATGTGGATGCTCATGGCAATGACACTCGCGGTAAGGCGCAGATCGTGATAGCAAAACACCGTAAGGGTGCTACGGGCGATGTGTTCCTTGACTTCAAGGGAAAATACACAAAGTTCCAGGATCCAAGCAGCGAGGAGCGTCCTCGTACCAATGCTTTTGAAGGCGAGATCATGGAGTCAAAGGCAAACAGCTTCAATGGCGGCAGCGATCCTGCACCTTTCCCTGGTCCAGAAGGCGATCCTTTTGAAAGCGGTTCCATAAACGACTATTTGGGAAATGACAGCAATCCGCCGTTTTAAAGGTTTAAAGGTTTAAAGGTTTAAAAGGTTAAAGTTTAAACGGTTAAAGGTTAAAGATTAAAGGGTTAATGGTTAAATTCAAATGAAAACTATTATACTTGATGTTGGCAATACCTTCGTGAAGACAACGCTTTTCGAAGGTGATGAAGTGGTGAAAAGTGAACATTTTCGCCATAGCGACTTGCGTCCTTTCGTGGATTTCCTCGAACATAATCCAGCTGACAGGGGAGCATACGCAGTAGTAGGCCATATCTCTGGCGCACTTCAGAAAGCCATCAATCACTCCAATACGCGTTTGGAGCTTGTTACTGTATCTGATATTCCGGAGTCGGTCATCAAGAATGAATACTCTACGCCTCACACTCTCGGCATTGATCGCATTGCAGCTGTCATAGGTGCAAAGACGCTTTCGCATGGCGAAGAGAACATCATGGTGATAGATTGCGGTACTTGCGTGACCTTCGACATTGCCGTAGGAGGCTCATACCTTGGCGGCAACATCTCTCCGGGCATCAATATGCGTTTGAGGGCAATGCACTCATACACGGAGAGTCTGCCAAAGGTTTTCGCTGATGGCGACTGTCCTGACATTGGAATTTCCACAGAAACAGCTATGCGCAGCGGCGTAATCCACGGCGTTTCCTTTGAGATTGAACGTGCCATAGAGTATTTTTCCGGCAAATTTAACAATCTTAAAGTTTATTTAACAGGCGGTGGAGCAAAAGAGTTGCACATTTCAAAAAAAATAAATACCTTTGCCGACGATTTCCTTGTGGAAAGAGGTATTCTTGAGATAATCAACCACTCACACGGAAAGTAAACATATCACTCTCACGATAGAAACGATGAAAAGAATTATTTATAGCATTTTCTCAGTTGCATTCTGTCTTTTTTCATTGAATGCTGCTGCCCAGTACGTTACAGATTCGCCTACAGGGACACTCTCGCCATACTCCCAGATGGGACTTGGACTGCTCCAGGAACCGGAGACAGGCTTCAATGCCGGAATGAATGGCGTGGGTATTGGTATGCGTGGTCATAATGAAGTGAACACCACCAACCCTGCAAGCTATTCTGCCATAGACTCACTCTCGTTCATCTTTGATGCGGGAATCTCTGGCCAGATGACTAATTTCGACCAAAACAATAGGAAGATCAACCGTTACACAGCAAGCTTGGACTATGTTTCAGCCATCTTCCGTGCTGCAAAGGGTGTCGGTGTCAGCTTCGGTTTGCAGCCATATTCGCAGATAGGATATAGCTACAGCGAGTCGGGATATGTAGATGACAATCATACAATGACCTACACCAATAACTACCACTCTCGCCAGTCGGGCATACAGAACTATTACGTAGGTGTCGGTGTTCGTCCATTCAAGTTCCTCTCTCTCGGTGCAAACGTAGGTTATCTCCATGGAGAGATGGATCGTATTGTACAGAACAAGTTCTCTGACAGCAATATTGATACCTATACGAAGAACTACACTTCTGAGATTAGCTCGTACAAGGCTGATTTCGGTGTCCAGCTTCATTTCAATGTCAGCAAGAAGGATGTTCTCACTCTTGGTGCTACATACGGTCTCGGTCATGACCTGAAGGCAGACCAGAAGCTTGAGTACTTGCATACAACTTCTTCAACAAGCGTTGTAGATACGACAACGTACGTTGCCAAGAACGCTTATTCCATCCCGACAACCCTTGCTGCCGGTGTCTCTTTCTCGCATGACAACAAGTGGCGTATCGGTGCTGACTATAGTCTCCAGAAGTGGGCAGACCTCAGCTATCCTGTTTTCAAGGAAAGCAATGGCCAGAAAGGCTTTGTGATGTCAAACAATTATTTCCTTGATCGTCAGCGCATGACTGTCGGCGGTGAGTATTGCCAGAATGAGTATGGTCGTAGCTTTGTGCAGAGAATACGATATCGTGTAGGTGCGTCATACACTACACCTTATTATAAAATAGGCAATGCGGACGGACCAAAGGAGATTAGCGTGAGCGCAGGTGTTGCTTTGCCTATCGTCAATGGCTACAACAATCGCTCCTTGCTCAACATCTCTGCCCAGTGGGTTAATACGGAAGCTGCGGGCTTCATCAAGGAAAACTCTTTCCGCATAAAGATTGGCTTCACGTTCAATGAGCGCTGGTTCATGAAGTGGAAGGTTGAGTAATGAAACATTTTCCCGTCATATTCCTCCTTTCCCTGCTCTGTCTTTTCGCTTGCGAAGAGAAGATAGACCACTCTGCGCCTGCCGTCAACGAACGTGACTCCGCTTCAATGATGGTAAGCTGGGGCGTGAACACCCTTATTTCCGATTCGGGTGTCATGCGCTATCGCTTGATTTCAGAGCGTTGGGAAATCAATACGGTGAAGAATCCTTCCTTCTGGTTCTTTGACAAAGGACTTGTTCTTGAAGAGTTTGACCCACAGTTCCATATCCAGGCGTACATTACTTGTGACACCGCTTGGTATTATGACCAACTTCGCATCTGGGAACTTCGTGGCAATGTTCATGTGCGCACCAATGACGGCACTCGTTTTTCAAGTGAGGAACTCTATTGGAACCAGTTCACCCATAAGCTATATAGCTACAAGTTCTCCAAGCTCACCACTTCCGACAGCCACATGGAAGGCACGCATTTCGAAAGTGATGAGCCTGACAATGGTGGCAATCTTAACCACTACCTGATAGACAACTCCAAGGGTTACTTCAAGGCTTCTGACATGCGCGAGAAGAAGGAATCGTCATCGGGTACTACGCCACCTTCCACTCAAGACGGTAATCCAAATGACTCCGTTAGTGCTGATACAACGAAAACGCGCACAGTAGCTCCGTTAAGAGGCGACGTCCGCACTGTTAATACTAAATAACAACTTTAACGTTTTCAGCGCAGCAGCAAATTCTTCACCCTTCACTCTTCACTCTTCATTCTTCACTCTTCACTTTAGATGCTAATCCTCTCAATCATAATCTCCCTGCTTTTCTCTGCATTCTTTTCAGGAATGGAGATAGCTTTCGTGTCCAGCAACCGAATGCAGGCTGAGATGGATACTAAGAACGCAGGATTGGCAGCAAAGCCGTTGAGCATCTTCTTCAAGCATCCTAACAAGTTCGTCTCAACGATGCTTGTTGGCAATAATATCACGCTCGTCATCTACGGTATTCTTTTCGCAAAACTCTTCGACAACACACTTTTTGCGAACATATCAGCGGAGAATCCGGCTCTTGCTGTAGCTCTTGATACGATACTTTCCACTGTTGTCGTTCTTTTCACTGGCGAGTTTCTTCCCAAAATGCTTTTCAAGAGCCAGGCAAACCGCTTGCTCATGTTCTTTGCAGTTCCAGCGTATGTTTGCTACATAATCCTCTATCCAATATCCTCTTTCTCCACATTTCTCTCAAATGCGATAATGCGAATCTTTGGAATGAAGGTCAATAAGGACTCGGAAAACGAGGAGTTCTCGAAGCTCGACCTTGACTATCTTGTGCAGGAAAGCATTGACAAGGCTGACGACCAGTCGCGTACTCTCAGCTTCTTCCAGAACGCATTGGAACTCAGTGAGATAAAGGTGCGTGACTGTATGGTGCCAAGAACGGAGATTTGTGCCATCCAGAACATTTCTTCGCTTGAGGAGTTGAAGGTAAAGTTCGTGGAAACGGGCAAGTCGAAGATCATCGTTTTCAAGGAAGACATAGACCACATCATAGGCTATATCCACTCTTCCGAGATGTTCAAGGAGGAGAATAATGACAAAGGCTGGCGTTCTAATGTGCGCACAATGCCTTTCGTTCCGGAAACAATGCCTGCCCGCAAACTGATGCAGATATTCCTTTCGCAAAAAAAGTCGCTCGGAGTCGTTGTCGATGAATTCGGAGGAACTGCGGGCATCGTTTCCCTTGAGGATATTTGTGAAGAGATTTTCGGCGAGATTGAGGACGAACACGACAAGCAGACGCTCCTTGCGAAGAAGATTTCTGATACGGAATTTGTCTTCTCTGCACGTCAGGAGATAGACTATGTGAACGAGCAGTTTGATCTTGAATTGCCAGAGTCTGAGGAATATCAGACGCTTGCCGGACTCGTCCTCCATCAGCACCAAGGTTTCCCTGCCGTAAACGAGGAAATCAAGGTTGGAAAAGTTACGATAAAAGTGCTGAAGAAGTCTTCTACGAAGATTGATTTGGTGAAGGTTATCTTGAACAAATCAAAGGAAAAGGAATAGATAGTTTCCGTCAAAACATGGAGAGTTTTCCGTTCAAACATGGAAAGTTTTTCCGTCCAAACATGGAAAGTTTTTCCGGAAAAAAGAGTAGAGTAAAAGCGTGTTTTTGTTACATATCTGTATCAAATCGGCTAAAAAACTATAAAAAATGGTTCATTTTGATAAAAAATCCTTGATTCTCTTGCAGCATATCAAGGATTTTTTT
>JAZRXS010000034.1:0-15875 GCA_045600325.1 Prevotella sp. | reverse complement strand
GTAACTTCGTGGCCGAGAGCGCGGAGACCTTCGGCAAGAGTCCAGTGGACATTGCTGTATTCGCCAAGGAGGAGGATTTTCATGATTTACGATTTACGGATTAACGATTATGGATTTACGATTTACGGATTAACAAAGGAGTTGGATATATGAAATTATGTCGCACCTACGGCGCTACGATTTGTTTTATGGATTACTATTAAACACAGGGTTGATACCCTGTGCTGGGTTATGCCGTCCTTTCAGGACTTTTGGGGATTTTATTGTCTATTCCCTGCGTTGGATTATGCCGTCCTTTCAGGACTTTGGAATGGTTTTAAGTGCTGAAAGCACGAAATAACTTAGGCGGGGTGCGTAAGCCCCCGTGCTTTGTAATGTTCAGATCAATATAATATGGAGCACTGAAAGTGCGACATAGTTTCATATCAATCCCACACATATCGTTCATCTATTCCTACATCATATATTTGGCACAATCTACGAAATTCATCTTTGAAATCTACTTTCTTGTGATGCTCCTCTTGCCCTTTAATGTAACTCTGTACTGCCTCAACATGGCTTTGACTTATACTGAAAGCTCCATAACCATCTTGCCATGAGAATGGATTGTATCTGCCTTTTTTCTCATTAATCCATTTTGAAGAATTTGATTTGATGAGACGTACCGTATCACTTAGTGTCATCGTCTTCGACTGAATATAGAGAATGTGGATGTGGTTTGCCGTTCCTCCGACTTGTATTGCAGGGCAATGGTTTGAGTTGAGTATCTCTGCGATGTAGCGATGCACCTCATCAAGATGTTGTTTAGGAAGTGTTTCCGTTCGACCTTTAGTAGAGAATACCAGATGAACATAGAGTTTTGCAAGCGATTGTGACATTAAGATGAAATTATTGGAACGTAAAGATGAAATGAAATTATGGAATTATGTCGCACCTACGGCGCTATGACTTGTTATATGGATTTCTATTAAACACAGGGTTGACACCCTGTGCTAGGCTATTTCGTCCTTTCAGGACTTACCTCGTTTGCTGATTTATTTGTTTATTCCCAGTTTATACATCAGGAGTTTCACCTGTTCCTTCCAAGTGCAACCGAGGAGAGTTGAGAGGGAAGGAGTTAGGGAAGATGGAATTTCTGCAATTGCTTGAGGGTTTGCCTTGAGAAGATCCTTTCGGACATTCAGGGCTTGGACGAAAAGCTTTGCGTATTTCGGGTTGTTGCGCTTGGCTTCGGGTATCCACTGCATCAGTTTTATAAGGGCTTCGAGGTGGTCGGCGTATTGCTTTGCGCCGGCTGTCTCGCAGATTCCGTCCGGATTGAAAGTATAGAAGTAGAAGCCGCCATCGGAAGTTACGATGCGACGGGCACGAGAGAGCCATGTAGGCATGGCGAGAAGGTCCTCAAAGGTCTTGCCGTCGGGGTATAAAGGACCTGCCCCCCGACCTCCCCCGCCCCCTCCACAGGAGGGGAGATGTTTAATAGCTTCTGAGTGGGTGTTTTCGTCCTCTGCTACAAAGTCATATTTTTTTAAGCCCTCCCTTATGGGGAGGGTTTGGGTGGGGTCTTGCGGGCTAAATATGCAGCGGCGGTATATCTTATTCCAAGCGTAGGCGTGATGGTAGGCTTCCGTCTCGTAAAGATAGTCTATCGGATGCTCGTAGAAATCGACAGTGAACTCAATGTTCTCCTTCTTGAGAAACTCATTGTAGAACTTTGCCACAGGAAACTCCACGACATCCACATCGTCGGCGCACTCAAAGAACTCCATTTGCTTGGAGTAAGTGTTGCGCCCGAGGAAGTCATCCGAGTCAATGAAGGTGATGAGTTCGCCTGTAGAAGCGGCGATGCCGGCGTTGCGGGCAGAGGACAGTCCACCGTTTTCCTTGTGGATGACCTTTATCTCGCAGTTCTCGTCCTCATACTGTCGCTTGATATTGTCGCAGATGCCGCTGCTGCCGTCCGTAGAACCGTCGTCAACAAGAATGATTTCCATCTTGTCAACAGGCTGGAGGACGATGCTGTCAACGCAGCGCATCAGCGTTCCTTTTACGTTATATACAGGGATTATTATTGAGAGCTTATTCATTTGATGATTTGACGATTTGATGATTTTGCGATTTCGTGATTCTATTGCAAAAACTAATTCACAACCGCTACCTTGCAAACAACACCTTTCTCGCCATCGCTTGTGACTGTGTGAACCATATATACACCGCTTGCCACGCGACGCCCTTGCTTGTCGCAGCCGTTCCATTTGAAGGAACCGCCGTTGGAAATGCCGTCGGCTACGAGATGTCCTGATGCCGTTGTTATCATGACCCGGGCGTTCAATGATAGTCCGCAGATGGTTATCTCACCAGTATAGTCAGGACTGACAGGGTTAGGATAAGCCCATACATTGTCGGAAGTCATCTCTTCGTTTGGCGTTGTGGCATCTCCCATATAAGAGCAGAGACCATTAGCCGTGGCGAAGAACACTTCTCCCGTCTGCTTGTTGATGGCAATGTCAGTGATGTCATTGTCGAGAAGTTGCGAGTTCTCTTTCGTAAAGTGCTCCACCTGTTCCATGTTGTCGGCGGAGATGATGTAAACACCGTTGCCATTCGTACCAAGCCATTTGCGTCCGGCACCATCTATGGCAATGCAGTTTATGTCAATACCAGCCATAAGATAGTCTGCAAAGTTCGTGCCATCGTTGCGAGGCACCTTCACTTGTATGAAGCCATCCTTCGGATTGTTTATCAGATTGGCATCAAGGAGCAGCGGACCTTGGTTCGTTCCCACCCAGATATTGTGCTCATTATCCTCGGCAACGCAGCGCACATTGAGCACATTGTCTATGACAGAACCATCCTGATTAGTGAAAGTTCGATATGTGTTCAGCGCATTCGTCTGCGGATTAAAGCAGAAGGCAGCCGTATTGGTGTAATAACTGTTCACGAACCAGATGAGATTGCGTGAATCCACGAACATGTTTCCCAGACCTTCATGGCTCTTACCGTTCGAAGTAAACAGATCCGAGTGCTTCAAATGCGAGAATTGCTTCGTCTCAGCGTCCATCTTTCCAAGCGCTTCCGCCACAAGGCAGCTGAGGTAATAAAGGTTCTTGTCGGCACCGAAGCACACGCCATTCGTCAGAACATAGTTGTTGCCGGCAAATGCTGGCAGGTGCGGATTGTTCTTCGCCGTATGGTTAGCCACCTGCTTGCCGTCATGAAATTCGTAGAGACCATTGCCCCAAGTAGCCATAAAGACATGCTTTGCGTCCGAAGGATCGACGGCAATCTGCGTCACCGGTCGGCTTGCAAATATCTCAACGGCACTCTTGTAGTCCTCGTAATGCTTCCAACCCGTAGCAGAATTATACTCGGAGAAGTGCGCTGGCTGATAATCATACAGATCATCCACACCTTCACGCCAACCACCAGCGGCAACATACAGCGTGCCATTGCGGAAGAATAGCTTTGTGATGACGTTGTTCATCGGCGCATCGGTGAACATAAGCGTGCTGACAATAGCCTCGTCATCAGCATTAATCACGTCGTTTTCAGTGGAAAAGTCCACCTGTCCAGAGAATGTTTCCTTCGTCCAATTGTTAGGGTCAATGAGGTTCTTCTGTCGGTTTCCCTTGTATAGCGTTGTGCCATCGTCAGCGAGAGCATAGATGAAGCTTGCATCAAAAGCCGACTTTGCAACCTTTTTAGGCAAACGATAGGTCTCGGAAATCTCCATCTTCCTTGTGTCCACCTTCACGATTCCGAAGTTTGTGGAGATGAGGAGCAGGTTTTCCTTAACGTAAATGCTGTTGATGGTCTTGTCGTCTGTGGTAGTCTTTATGTAATAATCCGGCAGATTCTCACATTCCGTGCCGTCCTTGCAGAGGAAATCTATGTTGCCATTCTCATATACAATCACCAGTTTCCTCACCGCCTTTGCCCACGCTATGAAGCGAATCTTGATGTCCGAGAGCAGGTTTGCACGCGAGAAAGTGTAGATGCTGTGGTCGTGGCGGTTGTAGGAGTATAGTCCATTGTTTGTTTGGACATAGATGAACTTGTCTGCCGACTCTATGTCCTGTGGCTTTCCGCTGTACGAAAGGTACAGGTTCCACTGTCCGTTGTCGGCAAAAGCCAACAGCGAAGTGATGGAAAGGAATATGATGAGAAGAGCTTTTTTCATTGTTTTTGCCTTATTTTTGCAAACCAGTTTGTCTCGAGTATCATGTCGGAGAATTTCTGTTTCTCGGCTTCCGGCACTCGTCTGGCACTTTTTGAGAACAGGTTTCTGCCAACGCCCGTCCATTCCTGCCTTACGCCAAGCAGTGCGAGGAGGGTAGGGTAGAAGTCGCTTTGGTATATCATGTCCCTGCTTTCCACACGTTCCGGCAGCAGCGGACTACGATAACCTCCTGTAATAATAAACGGAATTTTCTCGCGTTTATTACCTTCCATCCATAATCCGAGGTGATGATCGGAGGCTATGACCACCAATGTCTCCTCCCATAGCCCTTTGTCTTGCAGCGCTTTGACGAACCTTCCGAGCTGCACGTCCCAGAAATTCGACATCTCGTAGTATGTCTTCTTGTCCTCCGGAAGTCCCTTCTCGTGGAAATCCTTCAGGCTTCGCTCGAATCCGTTGGTGAAAGGCGTGTGCGTGGAGATGTTGAGCACGGTCAGGAAGAACGGCTTTCCCTTCACTTTGTCCAGCAGGCTAATGGCGCTGTCCACGAGTCTGTCGTCATCATCCTGCCCCACATCCACTGTCGTGTAGAGCGAATCTATGCCGTAGCCGATGCACATGTCCTCCTGTCGCCAGATGTGTCTGCCCGTTGGAAGCAGCATGACCGTCTGCATTCCAAGGTTCTTGCAGACGGTTCCGAGTCCCGGAAAGGTGTTGTGCGTGAAGTGGTTCACCGTGTTCTTGTCGCTATGCGGAAGGATGCCTGTCATGTATATCAACTGTCCGTCGCTGCTCCAGCCGATGTTTGTCTCCGACTCCATGTTCAGGTTGCAGTATTGTGCGCTGTCTGCAATGGCGAGAAGGTTGGGCATTACCGTGTCGCCGTCGCACACCTTCGTCATCGCTTCCGAGAGTATTCCCTCCATGAGAATGAACACAACGTTGCGCTTCCTTGCCGGCATCACTTCCTCCGGCGTTATCATGGAGGAGGTTATGGCAGGCTTCAGCCTTGCAAACATCTCCTCGTCGTCTTTCGTTATGTCGCGTTTCACGTTTATTCTCGATAGGTCGTAGCCGATGTAATGGGCGAAACCCATCTGGAAACCTCTATGGTAAGAGTCGCTGACGAGACGCTCGTTCATGAAATCCAGGGCATCGACAAACGAACTTCGCGTGCCCTTTGCTATCAGTGCGTATAGCCCGACGAATGCCATTGCCGCCACGCCGAGCATGTAGTTGCCCTTGGATGTCTGCGGTTTTCGCCATTCTATCAGTGCAATGGCAGCAAAGTATATCAGGGACGCCACCACGTCGCGCCATGAAGTCAATGCCAGGATGCTCTCTCCGAGTATGTCCGCATTGCGCAATTCCCCTGCGAGGGTGATGTCTATGTATGTCTCGAAATGCCTGAGATACAGCACGTTCATCATGCAGAACAGCCATAGCACAATGGCAACCGCCACGTGATACCAGCGCTTCCTTGCCAGACTGCTGATGAAAGTCATTATGGCAGCGTCTATGGACACATTGCAAATGCTCATTGCAATGATCAGCGGACCCTCTATCTCCTTGTGGGCAGCCAGCACATAGTCGTAGTGCGTGTAGGCTATCAGGGAGAAGAATATCAGGAAAGTGTATATGGTGTTCTGTTTCATTTTGAAATTCTTCGTTCTTCACTCTTAACTCTTCACTTGCATGTATGGTTTCTCGTTGGCATATCTCACGCCAGGCGCATAGTTGTCGCTTGAGAAGTCAAGCTTCTCGTCGTATAGTTTGTATCTCACGCCAGCCAGTCCGAGCAGCGAATGGATGAGGTTCGCGGTCGTTATAGGCTTCTGGAGGTTCGCTTTCAGCGTCTCAAACTGCGACTTGTTGCTTGCGGAGTAAGCCTTGTTGCAGAACAGTAGCATCGGCACGTTCACATGGTTCTCGTGATGACCGAAGCCCGCTTCCGAGTCATAGACGTTCTGTCCGTGGTCGCTCACGTAGAGAAGCACGGTCCTGCCCTTGCTCTTCAGTGCCAGCTTTGCCGCCTCTGCCACCACACTGTCGCTGTAAGCCACGGCATTGTCGTACTCTGCCGACACCTCGCGGGCATTCTTGTCGCCCATGATCCGGTTGTTCCAGGCGTAGTCCTTCTCTGTGAACTTGGTTCGTTTGCGCGGATAGCGGCACTTGAAGTCAGGATGTGCGCCCATCGTATGCAGCACGATGAAGCGCTTCTTGTTGCCGTCGGCAAGGGCTTTCTTCAGGTGGGGCAGCAGCTCTGCGTCGTATTGCTCCAGCAGATTGTCGGAACTGTACTCCGTAAGCCACACCTCCTGCTGCGCATTGCTTGCTATCGGCGTTGTGCAGTCCATGTAGTTTCCGAGCTTCTGCTGGTTTGAAAACCAATAGCAACTGAAGCCGGCAGCCTTCATTATCGACACGATGTCTGGAAAGCTTGCCCATGCTTCCGCCTTCGTTTGCGGCGCGTCGCCCATGAATGTCAGCATCCTTGTCATCACTTCGTTGGTGCCGCAGTATGGCGAGATGACGTCCTTGAACGCGAGCACAGAGTCCTTCATCGCCGCCGTATGCTTGTTTGTAGGCAACTTGTAGCCGTAGAGGGAGCAATGTCTGGTATCTATAGACTCTCCTATCACGAGCACGATATTGTCGATGGAGTCGGAGACGGCGATTGTTTCCTTGTACTGTAAGTCCTTCTTTTCTGCATAGAGCAGCTTCACTTCCTCCTGGAACTTTATCACGTCGGCTATGGCAAGCGTTGTCCTGCCAGCCACGAGATAGTTCATCCTTCCGTTTGGACGGGTGAGTATCACCCATGCGCCGAGCACTATGGTCATCAATGCTGCCACGGAAAGCAGCTTTATCTTCTCGCCCTTGTAGCGTGTGTCCGGCTCGGAAGTGGTCTCTTCCGGCTGCTGCGCCACATGCTTTATCCTGTTGACAGCCACGACGGAACCAGCTATGACGAGCATCACTATGATGGAGTTAGGGTCTATCTCTATGTTCGACCATAGCACAGGGAGGTACTCCAGGGTCTCCGTTGTGGTGGTCTGCATGAAGATGGTTATCAGTCGCCTTGTTATGCCAAAGCCGTAGAGTGCGCTGCTTGTCCAGTTTACGATGCAGAGCAGGCAATAGATGCCCGCAAACAGATACACGGCTGTCCGCAGCATTCTCCTCACGCCCTTGCGCTTGACCCTGCCGACCAGTTTCCACAGTCCCACTATCGCCAGCGTCTTCCATAGGCAGAGCAGCAGGGCGAAGAGGAAGATGAACGGGCTTTCGTACTGACGGAAGTCGTACTCAACCACATCCTTCAGTCCAAGGAAACTGATGAAAACGAGTATTATGATAACGAAGCTTTGCATTTTAATCAAGAATTACGCACTACGCACGATTTCCCGCTGCAAAGTTACCAAAAACTTACGTATTAACAAAATAAATAGGATAATAAGTGGACAAAATAAGTTTTATCCACTTGCTTGCGAAAACATACTGTAAGCAAAAGTGCCTGTTTTGCTTACAATCGCGAAAATCATTCCTCGATTTCCTTGGCGTTTTTGTAATTTTATTTGTACTCGTTGGGAAAATCGTCAAAATTTTGCATTTTCTTATCTCGCTGATAACCAAAGTGATAGAAAATGAAGCAGTCGCTTTTGGCCCGAAAAAGCAGCGTTTTTGCCCTGAAAAGCAGTGATTTTCGCCTAAAAACTCCATGCTTTTTGACCCAAAACTCTATGACTTTTGCCCCAAAACTCCCATGCTTTTTGCAAAAAGTTCCATGAAAACCATCCGCATCGCCCATGTTTAGTCCCCAAAAGCCCTTGATTTTGTCTATTTTGCCCCATTTTTCGTACAAAAGTCGAAGTGTCAATCTGTAAGCAAAATCACTGCTTTTGCTTACAATTCGTATTTTATATTTTTTCGTGCCACTATGCAAACATGGCTCACCCCATGTATAACTAAGATGGAAAAGCACCTCTATCTACCTAACACATATCAACTTGTGCCCCCAAATCCGTGGCTTTTAACCGTTTAAATCAAGAAAATGATTAACTTTGCAGTATCTATTGCTTGCACTTGTGCAGCCTTAGTATGGGCTCTCTGAAATGGAAACGACGCCCCATAGCGTCGTTTCCAAACAAAAACTACAAACCAAAAACATGAACCGAAAACTCCTTTTATTGCCGTTGATGCTCCTGCTGCTTTGCTTTAGTACAGCAGTCAGGGCGCAAGACGACTATGACGATTATTACGACTACGAAGATTCTGTCGCCACGGATTACAACTATGGTGACAACAGTACGGAGCGCGTCATCAGATTCTTTGCAGACCTTGTTCTTGGCAAGGACAACTACATGGAGGTCACTGAGCACATCCGCATCTATGCTACGGGAGACGTGTTCAAGCGTGGACTCCGCCGCAGCATACCGCAAAGGCGTACGGACAAGCATGGCCATAACAAGTCAATGCCTATATACGTTCAGGCTATAGAATGTAATGGCGAGGAAGCGCCGTGGCATTATGAAATAGATGATGAAGACAACTACATCATCTACACCGGAGACGCCGACAAATACCTTGACGAAGGCGAATACGAATACACCATAACCTACATTGCCCCGGGACATATCGGACAGTTTGAAGACCATGACGAAATCTTCTGGAACCTGAACGGCTTCGGTTGGAACGTACCTTTCGACACTCTCGCCGCTGCTGTCTATGTTCCCGAAGGCACTGAAGTAAGGAAATTCTATGCATACACTGGTGCGTATGGCGATAGGCGAGAGGATTACGAAGCCGGAAAAGATGATGACGGATCAGTAATCTTTATAAACTCACGTCCTTTCAGTGGCGGCGAGAACATGAGTGTTGTCGTGGAATTCAGCAAGGGCTCGCAGAAGGCACTTACATGGTGGCAGACATGGAAGGACGATGTCTATGCCGGACTCATTGCCTTGGTGTTCTTCCTTTACTGTTTCTTGTCCTGGCTACGGAAAGGTGTCGATCCGAAAATGCCTACTGTCGTACCGCAATACACCGTGCCAGAGGGAATCTCGGCAGCATTGGCGGCAAAGATCATGTACCAAAATGAGGACAAGCAGGTCATAGCCTCGCTCATGTCTTTGCTTGTAAAAGGCGGTGCGTCCATAAAACAAGTTTCCAAAAAAGATTACCAGATTACCAAGGGCTATAAGAACGGTCTTGACGAGTTTGATACTTGCGTACAGACAAAGTTGTTTGAGAGTAAAGAGTCTGTCAGAACCGATATTCACTATGATGATATATATGGAGTCAAAAGTGCTTTAAGCAAGAAAGTATCCGACAGTTATGACGGCAAACTGTACATCTTCAATTCAGGAAGTACACTCATTGCCACACTTCTCGGACTCGCTGGAGGCTATTTCCTCTTTAGTCGTCTTGAGGCTCTTGACTGGGTTACGTACAGTGTGTTGGCATTCTTGATTGTCGTTTACATCTGGCATTTCATCTATATAGGAAAATACACCCTCAAAGGCATTGATATGCGCGCGAAGATGGAAGGCCTGAAGATGTACATAACAACCGCGGAGGAACTCCGTATGCGCGAACTCACACCTGAGCACTTCGAGGATCTCCTGCCATACGCAGTGGCTTTCGGAGTGGAAAACAGATGGTGCTCGCAGTTTGAATCGGTTCTGAAGAAGTGCGACTATAGTCCTAACTGGTACGAAAGTACATCTGCCTATTCGTATGCTTCGCTGCTCAGTAGCAATAATGGAATGAGCGCCCTGACACGCGGCTTTGCCAAAGCAACACAGGGCAGTTTTGAAGCTTACGACCGCGCACACTCAAGCGATTCCGGCGGCAGCTGGGGCGGAGGAGGCGGTGGATTCTCCGGCGGTGGAGGCGGCGGCGGTGGAGGCGGCGGCTGGTAAGAAGAACGCAAACCTTAACCCTAACGTTAACCTTAACTCTCTTTTGCACCTCCCAGCCGTTCTCGGCGGGGCATAAATAATAATCCGTAAATAGTAAATCTTTAAGGAATGACAATCCTATTCGTTATCATTGCTATAGCAGTAGCCTTGGCGCTATTCGTAGCTTTCGTTTACAACAAACTGATCACTCTCCGCAACCTCACCGACGAGGCTTGGAGCAATGTTGACGTTTTCCTTACCAAGCGTCATGAACTTATACCGCAGCTCGTGGCTACCGTGAAAGGCTATTCTGACCATGAAAAGTCTGTATTGGAGAGACTTACCGAGCTTCGCAGTCAGGCCATCGCCGCAAACACTCCTGCCAGTCAGCTTGCCGTTGAAGACCAACTTACAAAGGCTCTTGCCGACCTGAAGGTGAGCATTGAGCGTTACCCTAATCTCAAGGCTAACGAGAACTTCCTCAAACTCCAGAAGCAACTCGTTGACATGGAAACAGAGATAGAACGTTCACGCCGCTACTTCAACGGATGTGTACGCAATCAGAACACGGCAATCGAAACATTCCCTAACAACATCATCGCAAATATGTTCAATTTCAAACGCAAGAATTTCTATGAGGTAGAAGATGCAAGCCATCGCAAGGCTCCATCGGCTACAATCGCTATTGCATTGCTTTTTGCATTTAGCCTTACTGGATGTATATCTTCTTCTACAGGAATAATCACGAAGGCTACAAAGAATGCCATAATTGCTTTCGCAAGTCCTACGGACAAGAACATCAAGTCTTTCCAGAAGAGCTACACAAAGGCGCAAGAGGAGATTGCGCGTCTTGAGGCAAACTCTGTGGAAAACACCGACCGCTACATCCGTCTGAACAATCGCAATGCGGACATCACTGCGCTCGGAAAGGCTCTCAGCCGCTTCGGTACTCCTGGCGAGACTTACACATTGACAGGTCAAAGCCAGTCGTTCACATTCCTTATTCCTGATTACACAGAGCTCCTCAACGAGGCTGCCGAAGGCGCTTCATTGGCATTCGAGGCTCGTGGCGATAAAGTAATGAATAATCCTAATGCTTCTTCTTCACAGCTTGAGCAGGCATGGAAGAACTACCAGAACGCTGGTGTTGACTATAAGGCGGAGCAAGCTAAGCAGCGATTCTTCTCACAACTTATGATAGAGGGTGAGCGCGGCTTCAATTCTGACCTCAGTTCTTCTCAGTATGAGCAGGCTTTGAACAGTTTTGCGAAGGCTGCCGACTATGGTGTGCAAGGTGCAAGCCAGCGTTATGCTGAACTCATGGACGCCATCGGAATGACGCTTGTTGTCAATATTCCTTCAATAAGCAACTCTCGTCTTGAGAGTCTTCAGAGAAGAATGCCGTCGTATGTTCGCGTAACTGTTGACACTGATATGCGCCGTTCATTGCAATATATGCGTGGCGACCTTGCACTCATCATTGATGTGGTGAAGCAGCGTGGCACATATCGCAACAACGACAGTCATCACCAGGGCACGGAACTTGAACTCTGTCTCGTTGACCTTCGCATACGCGGCGGTTCTGTTATCGCAGCTTGGCCAATAGCAGTAAACTATCCAAAGCCTGACACAAGAAACTACAACCGTGCGGCACGACAGGCAGAGCTCGATGCTTTTGAAAATGCCATCAGCAGTCGTCGTTACGAAATTGAACGTATCATTAAGAACAATGTTCGTGTGATACCTCGTCGCAGCAACGGCTCTTGGAGATATTAGCCCCACCCCAGCCCTCCCCGAGCGGGGAGGGAGAATAAAATTAGTAAACTATTAATCGAAACTTTCCCACCCTTTTGATTTTAGTTATGATTTTAGTTCAGATGTCGAGCCCTATGGGCGATCCTAAATAAATTCGTCCCTAAGAGCGACGTACTGGAGCGTATTTTTGTAAGGATTATAGTTTAAGATTTTAAAATCTAGAACGAAAATCTCAACTGAAAATGCGCTCGAATACCTCGCTTTAATGAGGCTCTTTAAAGGGATCGTCGCTACGCTCCTCGAAATCTTAACTAACATCCTGATAATAATCAACAAGTTACGTTTATTACCAAGGGTGGGAAACTTTTATTATTAATCGAAACGATAAATTGAAAAGTCGATGATTTGAAAAATTGATATATCGAAAAATCGTAAACCCATAAACCGAAAATGAACAATAACATCACTTCATCTGCTCAGTCCCTCCCCCGCTCGGGGGAGTCGGAGGGGGCTAAAATCCGCGTCGGCATCCTCGGAGCTGCCGGCTATACAGGCGGTGAACTCATCCGTCTTCTTCTCAACCACCCACAGGCAGAGATAGTCTTTGCCAACTCTGAGTCTAACGCTGGCAACTTTGTCTATGATGTCCATGAAGGACTCATCGGCGAAACCGACCTCAAGTTCTCAAGCGAAATGCCTTTCGACCAAGTTGATGTCGTATTCTTCTGCTTCGGTCATGGCAAGAGTCAGCAGTTCCTTAAGGAGCACCCAGAACTAAACGAACTTTCAATGCGCAGCCAACACTCCCCTTGTGGGGAAGCAGGAGGGGGTCTTAAAATCGTGGACCTTGCACAGGACTTCCGCATCAAGGGCGACCATGACTATGTCTATGGACTCCCTGAAATCCATCGCGAAGAGATAGCAAAGTGTCAGCATCTTGCTAATCCTGGTTGCTTTGCCACTTGCATACAGCTCGGTCTTCTCCCTCTCGCAAAGGCAGGTATGCTCATCAACGACATTTCCGTAAATGCCATTACTGGTTCTACTGGCGCTGGTCAGAAGCCGGGAGCTACCACTCATTTCTCTTGGCGTAACAATAACTTCTCGGTATATAAGCTCTTTACCCACCAGCATCTTCACGAGATTACCCAGACTCTCAACGAACTTCGCCCAGAGTCGGCTCCTCGCGTCATAGACACCCTCAACGAAGGCTATGATAGCGCCGCCCTCTCGGGGGCATCTCCCCTCCCTGTGGAGGGGGCGGGGGAGGTTGGCAGAGCCATCTCTGTTGACTTCATCCCTTACCGTGGCGACTTCGCTCGTGGCATCTTCTGCACTGAGGTAATCACTCTCAACGAGACTGCTGACGCAGAAGCCGTCGTTGCTCTATACAAAGACTTCTACAAGGACGCTGCCTTTACTCATTATTCTGACAAGGCTCTCGACCTTAAGCAGATTGTAAACACAAACAAAGGACTCGTCCATGTGGAAACTTTCGGCAGAAAGATTGTCGTTACTTCCATGATTGACAACCTCCTCAAAGGTGCTGTCGGTCAGGCTGTCCAGAACATGAACATCATGTTCGGCATTGACGAAACCGCAGGACTTCGCCTCAAGGCTTCAGCATTCTAATCTCCCAACAATAAAGGCTGTCAACAAAACTCGTTGACAGCCTTTACTATTTGCTTTACTTCCTCCATGGTTATTGCCGGTCCGATAGGCAGGCTCAGCTCCTCGCTCGCAAGGGCTTCGGTTATCGGAAGTGAGAGTGTTGGCGTATTCCATGCTTCATCGGCATAGCATTTCTGGCGATGCGGTGCTATAGGGTAGTGGCAAACAGTCATGATACCGCTGCGCTTTAGATGCTCCTGCAGAGCGTCACGCTTGCCATCAGCAACAAGAATCGGGAAAAGATGGTAAACGTTCTGGCTGTCAGGGAGTCGGTCGGGTAGGGTGATGAGTGGATTGTCGATGTGCTTATAATAATAATGTGCCACCTGTTGGCGGTGAGCATTGTCCTCGTCCAGATACTTCAGCTTAACGTTGAGCACTGCCGCCTGTATCTCGTCAAGGCGGGAATTGCGACCAGCATAATCAAAAACGTATTTCCTCTGCGACCCATAGTTCGCCAAAGCGCGAATGGTGGCAGCAAGTTCCTTGTCGTTTGTGGTCACTGCGCCGCCATCGCCAAGTGCGCCAAGGTTCTTTCCCGGATAGAAAGAATGACCGGCAGCATCACCGATATTGCCAGTCATGAGTCCCCCAACTGCAGCTTTGCAGCCATGCGATTGGGCACAGTCTTCAATGAGTTTCAGATTGTATTTCCTGCATAGCTCGCCAATTCTCTCCGTGTAGGCATAGCGACCGTAAAGATGTACCATGGCGATAGCTCGTGTGCGGGGAGTGATGGCAGCCTCTATCAGGCTGTCGTCCATGAGCAGAGTGCTTCTCTTTGGCTCAATGAGAACAGGGGTCAGTCCGTTGTCGGTGATGGCAAGTATGGTGGCAATGAAAGTGTTTGCCGGTACGATTACCTCGTCTCCCGGCTTCATCACACCCATCTCCATATAGGCGCGGAATATCCATATCAGCGAGTCAAGACCGTTAGCACAACCGATAGTGTGCTTGCAACCGATATATTCAGAGTAGTTGCGCTCGAACTCTTCGTTCTCCTTGCCCTGAAGATACCAGCCACCGTTAACGACACGAGCCACCGCATCGTTAATCTCTACGCCATGAAGCGCCGTCACTTCTTTTAAAGAGAGGAAAGGAATCATTGCCACTATTCGTTTTTAAACCTTTAAACCTTTAAACCCTTTAACCCTTTTAACCCTTTAAACCTCTCCCTTCTTGCATCCCTTGAACGCCAGGAAGTCATCGTAATCATACAGATAGTCTTCCGCGTCATACTCCTGCGAGGCAAGGGCAAGGCATACGGAGCCAGATGAGAAATCATAAAGGTCGCGCCAGATGCCCGGCACGATATGCAGCCCCTGATACGGTCTGTTCAGCGTAAATGTTCGCTTTGCCGTGCCGTCGTCAAGCGTTATGGTAAAGCTTCCGCTCACTGCAACTATCAGCTGTGACAGGGTTTTGTGGGCGTGCGATCCGCGGCTTTCGCCACCAGGCACGTCGTAAAGGTAGTAGCAGCGCTTGACGTCGAAAGGCAGTGTCTCGCCGTTTGCTACTACCGACAGGTTGCCCAAGCGGTCGCTATGGTGCTTGTCTATCTCAACGATGGTGCAATCGTAAACACTGCTATTCTTCATGGCTGCCAAAGTTTAGGAATTCTTCGTAATCATAGATATAGTCGCTTGGGTCATACTCAATGGAACCGACTATAAGGGCAACGGAATTTGTGGAGAAATCGCGCATCTCTCGCCACCACCCCTTTGGCACGTACAGACCGTAGTATGGGCGGTTGAGCGTGAACAGGAGCTTCTCCTTGCCGTTGTCAAGCATAACGTCGAAAGCTCCCGATAGCGACACGATGAACTCCTCGTTCCTCTTGTACGCATGACCACCGCGAGACTCCCCACCAGGCACATCATATATCCAGTATGTGCGCTTGATGGCGAACGGAATCTGGTTCATGTTCTCGAAGAACGACAGATTGCCTCTTGCGTCGGGGAACTTGGGGAGTTCTATTATTCTTGGCTTTTCCATTGGGAAACTTTCTTGCTTTTTTCTGCTGCAAATGTATATATATTTTGGAAAATACGCAAGCAGCGCTTTGCAAATGTCACTGTTCTGCACAAAAAACTTAACAATTTCTTTGTCAGTTTCGAAATAAGTCCTAACTTTGCACCCGAATACTCAAGGGGTTGACTCAGGAAATCATAGACGCGCACCACTTCGTGACGTACGCTATTTCCTTCGCCGACCCACTCACTTCGTTCGGGGTTGACTGGATTTGACAGCAAGCCGGAGAGGTATGTAAGCATGCAGAGCACCGGATGTACGGCTCTTTAATATCGGCGTCTCACTAATTTAATTGGCGAAACTAACTACGCTCTCGCTGCCTAACTGAAGCA
>JAZRXS010000033.1:0-3458 GCA_045600325.1 Prevotella sp. | reverse complement strand
GTCTCTCATGAAGCGTATCGCTCGCAAGCACGGTTTCCAGGTTCTTCTCCACGAGAAGCCATTCGCAGGCATCAACGGTTCTGGTAAGCACAACAACTGGTCACTCTCTACTGACACAGGCGTTCTCCTCCACGCTCCTGCAAAGACTCCGGAAGGCAACCTCCAGTTCGCAGTATTCGTTGTTGAGACTCTCATGGGTGTTTACAAGCACAACGGTCTTCTCAAGGCTTCTATCATGAGCGCTACAAATGCTCACCGTCTTGGCGCTAACGAGGCACCTCCTGCAATCATCTCTTCATTCCTTGGCAAGCAGCTCTCAGAGCTTCTCGACCACATCGAGAAGGCTGACAAGAAGGATCTCTTCGACGTTAAGGGCAAGAAGGGCATGAAGCTCGATATTCCAGAAATCCCTGAACTTCTCATCGATAACACAGACCGTAACCGTACTTCTCCATTCGCGTTCACAGGTAACCGCTTCGAGTTCCGTGCCGTTGGTTCTGAGGCTAACTGTGCATCAGCAATGATTGCCCTCAACACTGCCGTGGCAGAGGCTCTCGTAAGCTTCAAGCAGCGTGTTGACGAACTCATCAAGAAGGGTGAAGACCAGACAGCTGCCATCATCGACATCCTCCGTCAGGACATCAAGACTTGTAAGCCTATCCGCTTCGATGGCAACGGTTACTCTGACGAATGGAAGAAGGAAGCTGCTGAGCGCGGTCTTGACTGCGAGACATCTTGCCCAGTAATCTTCGACCAGTACCTCACTATGGATTCTGTGAAGATGTTCGAGAAGATGAACGTATTCTCACTCAAGGAACTTGAAGCTCGTAACGAGGTTAAGTGGGAAACTTACACTAAGAAGATCCAGATTGAAGCTCGCGTACTCGGCGACCTCTCAATGAACCATATCATCCCTGTAGCTACTCACTATCAGAGCCAGCTCGCAAAGAACGTTCTCAGCATGCGCCAGATCTTCCCTACAGAGAAGGCAGACGTTCTCTCAAGCCGTAACATGAAGATCATCGAGGAGATTGCAGACCGCACACACCTCATCGAGACTTACGTTGAGGAACTCGTTGAAGCACGTCGCAAGGCTAACAAGATTGACAGTGAGCGCGAGAAGGCGGTAGCTTATCACGATACAGTTTGTCCAAAGATGGATGACATCCGTTACCAGATTGACAAACTTGAGCTCATCGTCGAAGATGGTCTCTGGACACTTCCTAAGTATCGTGAACTTTTGTTCATCCGATAACATTTCTTTTATTGGTTGTTTAAGTTTGCGACGGGGCAAGGCTGTGAAGTCTTGCCTCGTTTTTTTGCATCTTTTTCATTTCAATGCAACATTTTCCCGCCTTTTCCTTTCTGTTTCAAAAAACTTTCTTAATTTTGCAGCAAAGAAAACTTTGTTTTTCCAGATTGCTAAACAAACAAGAAATTATTATGGAAGAAAAGAAATTATTTGAAAAAGGGTTTATAAAGAAAACATTAGCCCATAAAAAAGCCATTAAGGAAGGCCTTATTAATGGAGAAAACTTACAAGACTTGATGGTTAAATATGGATACAAAACCACTGCAACCGTATAACTATCAAACATTAGCGCCTAATGACTTCGTGTTTACCACAAAGCACGGAGTGAATTATCATGCCTATTTCCTTCCATACGGGGAATACACACCCTTGTATGGTTCCATCTACATTTTTAACCTTTCAAATATAAACGAAGAGACACATCCTGTTGACATTCGTATTTCTCACACTGTTGCTGCTATTCTCTCTGATTTTTTTGAGGAAGAAGAGAATAGTGCTGTCATTATGTGTGACAACAGCGACAGTAAAGAGTTCAAGCGGTTCAAATTATTTGACCGTTGGTACAAGAAGCTAAAGGACAAAGATGTAATGAAATTGGATTCTGCCATAGAAACAGACTACTATAGTCTCTATATTTCTCTTTTTGTCCATAACAACAACCCTTGGAAAAACAACGTAATTAAAGAATACTATCGAATGATTAGTGAGGAATTCACTATTCCAGAAGATTAGTCACCCTATGCTTTACCCAATAGAAAAAATAACAACCCTCATCGGTGCGCATCGTTACGGCAACACTCCTGCCGCCATCAGTTGGCTTCTCACAGACAGCCGCAGTCTCTCTTTCCCAGAGGCTACGCTCTTCTTTGCCATCCACACCCAGCGCAACGACGGACATAAATACATCTCCGACCTCTATTCTCGTGGCGTTCGCAACTTCGTAGTAGAAACTCTCCCTACGGATCACGAGGCAAACTTCCCGAAGTCCAATTTCCTTCGTGTGCCAAACACGCTGAAAGCCCTTCAGCGACTTGCAGAACGCCACCGCGACGAGTTCCAGATTCCGGTCATCGGCATCACTGGCAGCAACGGAAAGACCATCGTCAAGGAATGGCTCTTCCAGATTCTTTCGCACAACCATACCGTCACTCGCTCTCCTCGCAGCTACAATTCGCAGATTGGAGTGCCGCTATCTGTCTGGCGCATAGACCATACTACCGACATCGCCATTCTTGAAGCCGGTATCAGTCAGCCTAACGAGATGCGCTCTCTGCGCGACATGATACAGCCTACCATCGGCATTCTCACCAATATCGGCACGGCACATCAGGAGAACTTCGAGTCGGTAGAGCAGAAAGTGCTCGAGAAACTCCAGCTCTTCAAGGAATCCGAGGTCATCATCTGTCCTGAGGAGGCAAAGCCATATCTCCAGAAGGCGAATCTCAAGGGCAAGATTGTCTATTGGACTCGCGAGGACGCAAAGCACTTCACTATTCCTTTCGACGACCAAGCATCTATCGACAACGCTTGCATCTGCTACGCTGCGCTGCAAGAACTTACGTCCCAAAGCCCCACCCCGACCCTCCAAAGCCCCACCCCACCCCTCCCCAGCAGGGAGGGAGCTTTAAAAAATGCTTCTGCGAATGAAGACTGTGGCTCTATAACTAATATAAAGACACTCCCCCTACTGGGGGGAGCTGGAGGGGGGCTTGGGCTTGCAGCCGGAGCCGGGCTTGAGCTCTTCGCTACCTTGGAACCCGTTGCCATGCGCATGGAGGTCAAGGAAGGTAAGCGCGGACTCACGCTCATCAACGACACTTACAACTCCGATGTTGTCTCTCTCGACATCGCCCTTGCCTTCATGTCTCGTCGCAAGGACGCGGAAGAACGAAGGAAAGTTCTCATTCTCAGCGACATACTACAGACTGGCATCGATGCAGAAGAGCTCTACACAGAGGTTTCTCGACTTGCAAAGATTCGCGGCATAGACTGCTTCATCGGCGTTGGCGAACAGCTCTGCGAACATCAAGACCTCATTGACATCGAAGATAAGCATTTCTTTCTAACAACCGAAGAACTCCTCAAGAGTAGTCTCATTCACGGAAACACTGCATCTAATAATTCTGCATCCTGCATTCTGCATTCT
>JAZRXS010000032.1:0-29284 GCA_045600325.1 Prevotella sp. | reverse complement strand
CGACGAACTCGCACAGCATATCGCTGGCCACTCGTCAAGCTATACCGAGGGTGAGCTCTCCGGCATGATCAAGGACATCGTCAACTGTATAGTTGAGCTTGTGCTCGATGGCAAGACCGTGAAGCTTCCGAACCTCGCCATCTTCTCTCTCGGCGTGAAGTGCGTGGGAGCCAACGAGCCAGAGGAGGCTGTCGTGGCAAACATCCGTAACGTTCACATCAACGCTCGCGGCACGGGTAAGTTCTCAGCTGTTCAGCTCAAGGAGAAGGTTCGCTTCAAGGAGCTTGATTCCTACGCGCTCTAAAAAGAAATCAAGAATTGGAGAATTGGAGAATTATTATCAGCAAGTTTTCTCATTTTCTCTTGAATCCCAAAAGAATTATAAGAATCCCAGCAAAATAGAAATTCCCTAATTCCCTAATTCTTGATTATGAAATTTGTTCACTAAAAGAAAATTGCACAAAGGGGTCTGACCCTTTTGTGCAATTTTTTGTTATTCTACGATCTCTCCGAGCAAGGTGGCGCTTGATGAGCCTGTTATTCTTGCCATGAGGTATTCGCCTATGTGGTGGTTGCCCTTGTCAAAAACAACTACCTTGTTCTGCTCCGTACGTCCGAAGAGCTGTTCGCGCGAGCGCTTGCTGTAGCCTTCCACGAGAATCTGGTATGTCTTGCCTATCTCGGCTTGGTTGCGCTCGGCAGAGATCTTTGTCTGAAGGGCGATGAGTTCGTCAAGGCGACGAAGCTTCTCTTCCTCAGGGATATTGTCCGGAAGATTCTTTGAGGCGTATGTGCCCGGACGCTCGCTATACTTGAACATGAAGGCAGAATCGTAGCCTACCTCCTTCATGAGCGAAAGCGTAAGCTGATGGTCTTCCTCCGTCTCGTTATGGTAGCCGACGAAGACGTCTGTTGTCAAGCCGCAGTCAGGAATGATGCGACGTATGGCTGCCACTCGCTCAAGATACCATTCGCGTGTATATTTGCGGTTCATGAGCTTGAGGATATTGTTCGAGCCGCTCTGCACAGGAAGGTGAATCTGACGGCATACGTTTGGCTCTTCGGCTATGACGTGGAGCGTCTCGTCGCTCATGTCCTTCGGGTGGGATGTGGTAAAGCGCACGCGCATCTCGGGAACAGCCTTCGCCACCTTTCGCAAAAGCTCTGGGAAACCGACACCTTCGAAGTTGTATGAGTTTACGTTCTGACCGAGAAGGGTGACCTCCTTGAAGCCACGGTCGCGAAGGTCAACACACTCGCGGATGATGCTCTCCACCTCTCGCGAACGCTCACGACCACGAGTGTAAGGCACGATGCAATAGTGGCAGAAATTGTTGCAGCCGCGCATGATGCTTACGAATCCACCGAAGTTCCTGCCGTGGGTAATGCGCTGAGGGACGATGTCCTTATATGTTTCGGAAGTAGAAAGCTCGATGTTGATGGCTTTCTGTCCGAGTTCACATTGTGAGATAAGGTCCGGGAGCGACAGATAGGAGTCAGGACCAGCCACGAGATCTGCATGATGATTGTTGAGGAGGTCTTCCTTCACACGTTCAGCCATACAACCGAGAACTCCAAGGATGCGCTTCTTTCCCTTCTTATTAAGGTTGTTGAGGGCTTCCAGACGATGGAGTATCTTCTGCTCCGCATTGTCGCGAACGGAGCAGGTGTTGAGGAATACGGCATCAGCATCCTCCAGGGTGTCGCAAAGTTCGTAGTCAGCCATCTTCATTACAGAGGCAACGACCTCGCTGTCAGCCACGTTCATCTGGCAGCCGTATGTTTCAATATAGAGTCTTTTCATTTACAATTGTTATTTTGTTCCCTTCATAGAAGTTAGATATGCCTTTGCGGAGCCGAACTTCAGGCTGAGGTCAAGGCGTATAGGTATGTGGCGTGAATCGTCGGTAACATAGAAGCGGACGATCTCCTTCCATTTTCCCTTGTCGTACTCCTTGAACGAGAGGTCGAGGCAATCGTATGTCTGCTTGTTGTCTGCCTTCACCTTCGTCTTTCCGTTATAGACGAGCTTCGTCTGCTCCACATCGTCGCCGTCAGCCATCTTCATGCTTACGGTATGGCCTTTCTGCCATCCGGCTGTGCTCATGTTGCGAGTGCGAAGGAAGGCACTCATCATATCGACCACGCAACCGGAGATGGATGTTGACTTCTTCTTGAGTTCGCCACGCTTGTTGCGATAATGCTGCGTCAGGGCGCTGTTGCCTCCAGAGTAGTTGTACCACACTTCGTCCACGGTATAGCGCTTGCCTTCCTTAGCGCCCTTGCGGAAATAGAGCGGCACGAGGTCTTGCCCGGTATAGCACAGGAGGGTGTCTCGCATGACGAAGAACTTGTCTGCCTTGCTGTTTCCACGCGTGATAAGGCTCGCCTTGTAAGCCGACTTGCCCTTGTAGGTAGCGTTGGAGACGTACATGGTAGCCGTGCCCGCATTCACCCATACCATCTGCCAGTTGTAGTAGAGGTTGTAGGTAAGATACTCACCGCCCTGGAAAGCGGTATTCTTCATTGTACACTGTGCGTTTGCCATGGTGGCAAGGAGCAGCAGAGTGACGATTGTTGTAAATATGCGTCTCATAATATATTATCTTCTTTGGTTGTTATTGTCATTGGAACCCGTGACAGGCGTTCCATCCGGCAGGAACCTCAAGCCCATATCCCTGGCACGCTTCATGTTGCGGTCGTTCTTGAGCACCTTCTTCTTGTCAGCCTTCTGCTTCGTGATGGCGGCAGGCTTCTGGAGATTGAGCGGCACGGACGTAGGATTCCACGTGATGGTATTGTCCCACTTTTCCTTAATCTCAAGCTTCTCCCTATAGAAATAGACTCGTTCGGGCTGAAGGTTTTCGTCGTAAAGACCCGTGGTAAACTTGCCGTCGCCATCGTCATCCACTATGAGCTTCAGGTAGTAGTCGCCAGACTTCAGATACTTGAACTCCACGCGTGGGGTGGTCGTTATCACCTGCCTTGACACCTTGTCGGCTCCTTGCAGCAACTGGAAGATGTACTGCTTGCCCTGAATGCCCGTGAGGTTGACTATGAGTCTGCCGTAAGCGTCCTGCTCGCCAATCTTGATGGTCGTCTTCTGGGCTATGGAGAAGCGGTCGTAGATGTCGCGGACGGCAAAGGAATCCACTTCAAGCTTATACTCCTCGTTCTCCTTGAAGTCGGTCATCATATAGTATATGCGCGATCGGATGGTGTCTTCCTTTATGACGAAAGGCTTGTCTTCGTATAGCGTATCCACCTTTACCCGGAGATGGAACATGGAGGTGTCTATGAGTGCTATAGGCGCAGGAACCTCAAACGAGATTCGTTCCTCTGGGGTCATCGTAGAGTGTACGTTCCACTTTATATTGAGTGGCGCCCTCGGGAACTCGGTTTCATACGGCTGTTCCTTCTTCTGCTTGCGATCCTGCTCCTTCTTCCACTTCTTGTATTCCTCGTCCTTCAACTTCTGCCTACGTTCGAAACTGAGCTTCGGAACGAACTCGAGGGTATCTGCCCTAAGCTGAAGTTCGCCGAGAGAGTCGGTTTCATAATAAGAAAGCTCCACGTTCAGGGAGTCGTTATTTATGAGCAGACTATCTGAAAGCCAGTATGTTATGCTGTCCTTATTCTGAGTATATTCTACAAGATAATCCACTTTTTCCTTCGCTTCGAAGTTGAGCGGACGGAAGGTAGGAAGCAAAGTGTCGCCGTATGTGAAGAACACCTTCAGCTGCTCCGGCTCGTTTCTTTCCTTCTTCAGCAGATGTCGCTCCTGCTTCTCCACCTTCGACATACGGAGGACGATGTTGTCAGGCGTGAAATGCGTGTATGGCACTTGCACGAGGTCACGAATGCGGAGCTCGTCTGCCCAGATGGTATCAAGGCGCGTGTCGGGATAGCAGTCAGGCTTTATTATCTGTTCGCTGAAGGCTACGGCTTCCGACGGCTGCGAATACTTATAGTCGCCGTCCATATCCTCAAGGGCGAAGATGCGGTATCGCTTCTCGCGAGCCACACCCTTTATGCAGAAATGTCCTTCGCCATCAGAGCGAGAGACGCGAATCATGGCCTTGGTACGGAAGATTGTGTCGCCTTTCTCCTGAGTGAAAAGGGAGTCTTCGTAAAGTCCTACGAGTGCTCCTTTCACGGGTTCCATGGTCTCCGCATCTATCACATTACCAGAGACTTCCATCGTGTCGATATGGTCGCCTGTGGAGAACGTGAAGGTGTAGTTGCCCATCGGATTGCCTTCGTTGTTGTCAGATATGCAATCGGAGAAGTCTATGGTGTAAGTCTGGTTCGGAAGGAGGGTGTCCTTCAGTTCTATGCGTATGCGATTGCCCTGAAGCTTTATTTCCGGCTGCTCAAGTTGTGGAGGCGAAACGACCACCTTCTCCTGCGCATTCTCCAGCCTTATGTACTCGTTGAAGAGCAGATAGACGCGATTGCCGTTGTAGTTCACGGCATTCTCCATCGGGGAAGTAGCAAAGACGTATGGCGGATCTTCGTCATACCAACCGCCGTCGGGACTTCCCATGCGAGCGCAAGAGGCGACAACTATCGCAAGAACGAGAATCGCAACAGTTGGAAGTATATGTAATGTAGAGAAAAGTTTGCTTCCTTTTGTCATTTATGAACTTTATGGTTTGGGAGGTGCGTTGCCCTCAACGCACCATCTGCACGGTTTGCCTGGCTCGTTTTGCCGTTGGTGCGTTGAGGGCAACGCACCTCCTAGTCTTAATTCATTTCAAGCAGAGCCTCAAGATGTTCGCGAGAGTTTGAAAGGCGTGGCACCTTGTTTTGTCCGCCAAGCTTTCCGCGAGACTTCATCCATTCGTTGAAGAGTCCTTCGCGTGCCTTCACGATTTCAAGATGCTGGAGCGTTATGTCCTTGTATCGCTTAGCCTCATAGTCGCTGTTTATCTCCTGAAGACGCTTGTCGAGAAGGTCAGAGAACTGCTGGAGATCGCTTGGTTCCTTCGAGAATTCTATAAGCCATTGGTGGCGACACTTGGCGTTTGCGTCCATGAAGACAGGAGCAGCTGTGTATTCAAGTACCTGAGCACCAGTCTTTTCGCAAGCATATTTCAAGCCTTGCTCCGCGTTATCCACTACGAGTTCCTCGCCGAAAGCGTTTATGAAATGCTTCGTTCTACCGGTAATGATGAACTTGTAAGGATTGGTCTTCGTGAACTTTACGGTATCGCCAATCATGTAACGCCACAAGCCGCAAGAGGTGGATATGAGCATGGCGTAGTTTACTCCTGGCTCTACTCCCCAAAGAGGAACGATCGTTGGGTTCTCCTTGCCAAATTCGCTCATAGGCATGAACTCATAGAATACGCCGTAATCGAGCAAGAGAAGCATGGCTGGATCCGTCAAATCGCTTTGCAAACCGAAGAAACCTTCCGACGCATTATACGTCTCCATATAGTGCATGTCAGGCTTTGTTATGAGCTGCTTGTATTGCTCACGATAAGGCGTGAAGGCAACTCCACCATGGAAGAAAACCTCAAGGTTTGGCCATACTTCCTCAAGATGAGTCTTGCCTGTATTCTCCATGATTACCGTAAGGACGGAAAGCATCCAAGAAGGTACGCCAGAGAGGTTCGTGACATTCTTCGTCATGGTCTCGGCTGCTATCACCTGACGCTTCACTTCAAAGTCGGAGATGAGCGCAGTCTTCTTCTTTGGCACGCGAACCATGTTAGCCAACGGATTGATATTCTCAATGAGAATGGCAGAAAGGTCGCCTACGAGAGAGTTCGGAAGATTATAGTTTGGCGCATGAGAACCACCAAGAATCATCGCTCTTCCGTCGAATATCTTGCTCTTCGGATTAGACATCAGGTAAAGGGCAACAGCATCAAAACCACCAGCGTAATGAATCTTCTGGAGACCTTCGTTTGAAACCGGAATGAACTTGCTCTTGTCGTTCGTCGTGCCCGAAGACTTAGCATACCACTTCACCTGTCCAGGCCAGAGTATGTCACGCTCTCCGTGGCGCATTCTGTCGATGTAATCCTTTACTTCCTCGTAGGTATTCACGGGCACATTCTTCGCAAAATCCTCGTATGTGTGGATGTTTGCAAAGTTATGCTTCGAGCCATAGAGCGTATCCTTGGCACGATTCACGAGATAGCGAAGTACCTTCTGCTGGAGTTCCGCTCCGTAGTTGTTATGTCGTTCAAGATCACGCTGACGAGGTATGAATGCCAGCTTAGCTATTTCTGTTATCATTATATATTAATGGTGGCTATTTTCCCAAGTCCACCTTTATGAATTCAAGTAGTTTCTCTACAGCTTCTTCCTCAGGAATATTCTTCATGATACACTCCTTTTGCTTGTAGAGAGATATTTTTCCGCGTCCGGCTCCAACATATCCGTAGTCGGCATCTGCCATTTCGCCAGGACCATTCACGATACAACCCATGATTCCAATCTTCAAAGTCGAGAAGCGAGGGTCATTCTTTGCCTCAGTAAGGATAGCTTCCTTGATTCTTGCAATGGTAGATTGAAGGTCGTAAAGCGTTCTTCCGCAACCAGGGCAAGAGATGAACTCAGGCTTTGTGAAGCGAACGCGAGCTGCTTGAAGGATTGAGTCGGAAAGGCTTTTGAGTTCTTCCTTCGTGAAATGAGGGTTCTCTATTACAAGTTCATGGGCAAATCCGTCGATAAGCAAAGCGCCAACGGTCATGGCAGCCTTCAGCTGAAGGTCTTCCATATTCTGCTCGTCAAGGGCAATTGTGATTGTATCGTCCTTGATGTTCGCCTTTACCTCAGCACGAAGGTTGGCGCAATCCTTTATCATCTCGACGAGTTTCTTTGCCACAGGAATCTCACATTCAGGCTCTTCCGAAAGGGAAACACGGATAGTATCGCCAATACCTTCTGCCAACAAGGCTCCGATACCTACGGCACTCTTTATTCGTCCGTCCTCGCCTTCGCCAGCTTCGGTCACGCCAAGGTGCAATGGGAAGTGCATTTCCTCCTTGTCCATCTGCTCAACAAGCAAGCGAACTGAGCGAACCATCACAACGGTATTACTTGCCTTTATGGAGATTACGACATTCATGAAGTTCTCCTTCACGCAGATGCGAAGGAATTCCATACAGCTTTCAACAATACCCTCAGGAGTATCGCCATAGTGCGACATTATCCTGTCGGAAAGGGAACCATGGTTGACGCCGATACGGATGGCTGTGTTATGCTCCTTGCAAGAGCGGAGGAAAGGCACGAAGCGTTCTTCAAGGCGCTGGAGTTCTGCCGCATATTCCTCTGGAGTATATTCCAGCTGCTTGAAAGTTCTGGCAGGGTCTATATAATTGCCTGGATTGACACGAACCTTCTCCGTATGAAGGGCAGCCACATCAGCCACGGCAGGATTGAAATGAACATCAGCCACGAGAGGGACATTCACACCAAGCTCCTTCAGACGCTCATGGATAGGCGCAAGATTCTCCGCCTCGCGAGTGCCTTGTGTTGTGAGTCTTACATATTCGCCGCCAGCATCCACAATACGCTTAGCCTGCTGTGCAGAGCCTTCGGTATCCATCGTAGAAGTGGTAGTCATCGACTGCACGCGGATAGGATTATCCCCACCAAGCGGAGTATTGCCAATCTGCACCTCAACGGTCTTGCGACGAGAATAAGTATTGGAATTCGTCATTTTGATTTTATAAATAAACTACTTCACCAAACACTTGTAATCCAACGCCTTCAAATCTTCGTTTGCCTTGGCAATCTTCTGCGCGAGGTTCTTCTTGTAAACGGCGAACTTCTCTGCGAGCTTCTCGTCAGAAAGCGAGAGCATCTGAACGGCGAGGATAGCTGCGTTCATGGCGCCGTTGATGGCTACGGTAGCCACAGGAATGCCTGGAGGCATCTGGAGAATTGAATAAAGAGCATCCTGACCATCGAGAACGCTACCCTTGATAGGCACACCGATGACAGGAAGAGTTGTCTCTGCTGCGATAACGCCAGGAAGAGCTGCAGCCATTCCTGCGCCGGCAATGATAACCTTCACGCCACGAGCCTTGGCATTCTTTGCAAAGTCGGAAACCTGCTCTGGTGTGCGATGTGCAGAGAGAGCGTTCACTTCGAATGGAACTTCCATTTCGTCGAGCAATTTCATAGCCTTTTCCATTACAGGAAGGTCGCTAGTGGAACCCATGATTATTGAGATCATACAAGCCTCTCCCCCCAGCCCCCTCCCCCGTTTAATGGGAGGGGGAGTGATACGATTTTGTGGGAGGAGTTATATCACTATTTATTATCAATTATATTTAAGCCTAAGCCTTCCTCTATACTCATCTTGTAAGAGTAATTACTCCCCCTCCCATTAAACGGGGAGGGGCTGGGGGGAGAGGCCTACACTAATAGTATCGTCATCAGAGCCCCCACGAATCCTATGCCATATCCACCAATAACCTCGCCGAGCGTATGCTGTCGGAGTATCATTCGGCATGTGCCCACGACACCACCGATGAGATTCACCATACAGAACCACCAGATAGGATTGAAAGAATAGATTATGGAGAACGCTACAAGTCCGCCAAGGAAACTACCTATGGCAGCCATGTGCGTAGAGACTTTCCATTTTATGTTTATCAAAGCACATGCCATCTGAACCACCAAAGCAGCCATGAGAATCACCTTTGCCATGTGCGTCTGCGGAGCACTTATGATAACGGTCAACACCCAATAGCATACAAAATAGCAGGCTATGGATATCATGTAAGGTACGATACGATGCTCCTTTGCCACGAAAGGCAAGAAGGCAAGTCCGTGCATCTTGTGGTAAAGATATATGAGGAACTGTGGGGCGACTACGGTACATAAGAAGATGGCTATCAGGACGATAGTCCATATCTTCAGAAGTTCCGTAATGTCTAAGAGCACGGGATGCAAGTCCATCAGATAGAACATGAAGAAGGATGCCACTCCTATCAGCGGAAGATAGAAGGGGCGAAAGAGTAGCGAGATCGCCTGTGCTATGCGTAGTATTACTTTCATTTTGCCAATTTCCTCAGTCTTTTCACAGGAATGCCCATGTTTTCCCTATGCTTTGCCACGGTACGCCTGGCAAGGTCGAAGCCTTTCGCCTTCATGGCGGCTGCTATCTGCTCGTCGGAGAGCGGCTTTGCCTTGTCCTCTGCGTCTATGATTTCCTGCAAGGCGCTATATATCTGCTTCAATGTATATTGTTCGTCGCCTTCGCCGTACGAAAGGAGGAAGAAGTGTTTCAGCTGAAATATTCCCCACTCCGTCTGCACGTATTTGCTTTGGCAAGCACGAGATATAGTAGATACGTCGTATTCCATCGGTTCGGCGATATCCTTGAGCGACAGCGGTTTAAGGTCATTATCGTCGCCCGTGAGGAAGAATCGCTTCTGTCGTTCCACGATAATCTTCATCGTTGAATAGAGCGTATGGAACCTTAGCTGAAGGAGCATGATGAAAGCTCTTGCCCTATTCACGCGATTGCGCTTCCACATGAACTCTTCATACTGGCTCTTGCGCAACTTCTCGCGGTCAACACCCTCGAACTTCTTCACCAGATCGTCCCAGTCCTGGTCAACAGCAAGGCGTGGAATCTTTCCGTAGTTCAGGCTCAAAGTCACCTTGTTGCCGTTGGTTTCCACGATGAAGTCCGGCACAATCTGCTGAGCCGTTGCCGTCACGTTATCGCCAAGGTCTGCTCCTGGTCTTGGATTCAGCCTACGGATTTTTTGTAAAGCCTCATTCACGAGTTCCTCATCCTCACCTATCGCGGAGCAGATTTTCTTCCAATTCCTGTTGATGAAATCAGGGAAGAAGTCTCTCAGAATGCGCTTCATGACAGCCGTTACAGCCGATTTCTTCCTTCTGTCAACTTGAATGAGCAAGCATTCCTGAAGCGAAGAGGCACCAATACCGGCAGGGTCAAGCGTTTTCAGCTGGTTGATGAGGTTGGTAAGTTGCTCAACATCTACATCCTTGTTCTCAAAGATAAGCAGTTCCTCAGCCATAAGCATAGGCGATTTCTGCAGCCAACCGTTGTTGTCAAGCTGTCCGATGATGTATTCCATCGTCTGCTTCTCGTCTTCCGTAAGGTCAAGCATCTGCACTTGCTCCTCAAGTTGCTGATAGAGCGTCATGCCTTCGTCGGGAGAAATCTCCACCATCGGGCGATAGTCGTCGTCAGGATCATTTAGTATGTCCAGAACGTCAAGGCTATTGTCTTCGCCCATATCATCCGGCTGAACGTCATTACCATCGTCAGAGGGCATGTCATCTTCAACGTCAGAATCCATAACATCCTCAACGTCAGAGTCTATGCCATTATCCGAATCCGAATCATCTTTGGCTTCAGCATTTCGGCTATTCCTGGCAATTCCAATATCGCTCATATCAGAGTAGTCGCCGGAATCGTCCTTCATCAGGGCAATATTGTCGTTCAGTTCGTTTTCAACGCTCTGTTCCATCTGCGCAAGCGGCATCTCCAACATGCGCATGAACTGCACCTGATTGGTAGTCAACTTCTGCTTCTGGGTCTGACTTTGTTCCTGTATGTACGATTGCCTTAGAGCCATCTGCTTACTTTGTCTTGTGCTGCCTTGCAGCTATATTTCCAAGCAAAGTTACTGCTTTTTGCACTCTCAGCAAAATTTTCCTCTTCATTTTTACATTATTTAATGTATTTCGCTTTTTCTGCTTGATTTTACTCTATACTTTATGCAAAGTGCGTTTACTCAACTTACATCAAAAACGGAACTCTGACAACCTCTCCAACCATAGCTTCACTCATAAAAAAAACATAGGGTTACGACTCAAAAATATGCTTCATAAATCGTAACTCTATGCTTTTCGCACAAAAACTCTATCACTTTTGCATCAAAACTCTATGACTTTTGCACCAAAACTCTATGACTTTTGCATCAAAACTCTATGACTTTTGCAACGTAACTCTATGACTTACGAAACGAAGGAGCCTAAAGCAGTTTCACGGTGTTGATGATGCGCTGTCTATCAAATTGTTTGCCAAGACGACGAGCCGAAAAGAACTGGTCGTGCAAAGTCCATGTGCATTCAGGACGAACTTCTATATTCTTGGCATTTACGCCTGCCTGAAGAAGTTCTATGCGACAGACAGCAGGGAGGTCTATGTGCCATTTTAACCCTGACTTTAACCCTAACCTTAACTCTGAGTATGACTCGGACTTTGATTCTGACTTAGACTCTGACTCGAAGTCGGGCCTTGCCTTTGACTCGGACTTTGACATTGGCGGTAATTGTTTCGCAGGAACGCCGCATTCTTTCAGTTCGTCCATGGCTGCAAACTTCTCATAGACCTCGTCGCCAACCTCAAAAGCATCGACATGGATGCAAGGTCCGATGACCGCGTGAATATGGGCAGGATCAGTAGAGAACTCTTCCTTCATGCGAGTGATGGTGGCAGAAATGATGTTCTGAACGGTTCCTTTCCAACCGGAATGGATAGCCGCAACAGCCTGATGACCAGCATCATAAAGAAGGATAGGCACGCAGTCGGCAGTCTTCACGCCAATACGTAGATCGGGCTCGTTGGTGATGAGAGCGTCAACACCAGTAATGTCGTCCATCTCTTGCGGAACACGACGCACAAACGCCGTATGAGCTTGATGGGCGGGAAGAACTACAGGGAAGTCTATCGCGTCTGGAATATTGGTGGAGAAGGATTCTACTCCTTCTCCAAGATTATAATGAAGCACGTTGGAATTTAAGATTTAGGGATTGGAAACGACGCCCCACGGCGCCGTTAGGATGCGTAATTGCGAAAATTTGCACAAAGGGGTCTGACCCTTTTGTGCAAATTCTGATTAAATTGCCTTCAAGATTGCAAGCAGATGTTGCCAAACCATATCTACCGTTGGGATAAGGAGTCGCTCGTCTGGAGAGTGAACACCACGAAGAGTTGGTCCGAAACTTACCATGTCGAGGTTCGGATAACGCTCTGAGAAGAGACCACATTCAAGACCGGCATGAATACCGAGTACGAGTGGTTCCTTGCCGAAGAGTTCCTTGTATGTCTGAACCGTGATGTCTGTAAGTTTGCTGTTCGGATTCATCTTCCATGCAGGATAGCCATCGCCTTGAACTACCTCAGCACCAGCGAGTTGGAAACAAGCCTTGATGGTTGCAGCCATGTTGCGAAGATTGCTCATGACATTAGAACGCTGGGAAGCAACAATCTTGATGGTGGTTTCTGAAGTCTCAGAGCTTTCAATGGTTTCTACGGAAGCAACGTTGCTTGAAGTCTCTACAAGCCAAGCGATAGCCTCATCCTGGCAGTTTGTATAAACTCCGTTATCAACAGCCTGAAGAGCGCGGATAACATTTGTACTAACAGCCTTAGGAAGAACAGGTTCTGCGTCGCAACTTTCCATGTGGAACTGCATGTTTGGCTCTGTTACATGGAACTCTTCCTCAAACTCAGAAACCATGATATTCCAGTCAACACGAACTGTCTCTTTCTCTGCGAAAGGTACGGCGAAAACGATTACGCCGTCACGAGGAATGGCGTTGTGCATACGACCGGAAGCAAAGGATGCCAGACGGAGATCCATCTTTTCCTGCTCGGCATAAAGGAAACGCGAGAGAAGCTTGATGGCGTTGGCGCGCTTCTTGTTGATGTCGTCGCCACTATGACCGCCTGTCAATCCCTGGAGTTGCGCCTTCATGAAGAAGTATTTCTCTGGAGCCGTCTCTTTCTCAAAGCGGAAGAACGCCTCGGTATTGACGCCACCAGCACAAGAAACGAAGATTTGTCCTTCGTCCTCGCTATCGAGATTGATAAGCATGGAGCCAGTCATGAAGTCACCCTTCATGCCCATAGCACCAGTAAGACCAGTTTCTTCGTCGCGAGTGAAGACGCATTCAAGAGGGCCATGCTCAAAGTTTCCGTCAAGAATAGCAAGCTCCATAGCTACGCCGATGCCGTCATCAGCACCGAGAGTTGTACCCTTTGCCTTCATCCAGTCGCCATCGACGTAAGTCTGGATAGGGTCGTTGTCAAAGTCGATGTCACAGTCAGGAAGTTTCTCGCAGACCATGTCCATGTGGCTTTGCAGGATTACGGTAGGCTTGTCTTCCATGCCAGCAGAAGCAGGCTTGCGGATGATGACGTTTCCTGTCTCATCAACTACTGTTTCAAGACCACGGCTTTCGCCAAATTCCTTAAGGAAAGCTATCATCTTTTCCTCGTGCTTCGAAGGACGAGGAATATTGTTTATTGTTGCGAATTGCTCAAATACGCAGCTTGGTTTCAGTTTTTCCATTTTCAATTATTTTATGCATTATATGCGTTAACATTAATTATTCTCACGCTGATTCTACGGATTTTGCAGATTCTTCGTTAATACTATCCGCATAATCATCAGAATTTGCACAAAAGGGTCAGCCCCCTTTGTGCAGTTTTTACATCTTCACCTTGATTTTCGCTCCGTCACTTTCATTCTGAAGACGGTTGAGGGCTGTAACGTAATAGACGTATTTCTGCTTCTTCTCGCCCTTTACAGCAGCAGGAAGTTTGTAGAAATTGTTTGTTGTTATGGCAACAATCTTACGAGCGTCATCAAGATTCTCCTTCTCGCCATAAGCGAAACGATAGACAACATACTTTATCGCCTTGTCTCTCCAGTCCTTTCCGCTTGGCTCTGTCCAGAAAAGAACCTTGTCGCCCTTGACGTCAACAACTTTCAGTTTGCTGACATCTCCAGGAGTCTTGCCGTCGATAAACTCCATCTTTGGCTGAAGAGCAGGATAATGCCAGTAGTTTTCTTGGAGACGTTTGCCATAGTTTCCCTTGTTGTCAACGGCAACGCGAGAATACCAGAGCACAGTACCCTTTACATTGGCACATTGCTCATGAAGACGATACTTAGCCTCCATCTGGTCTTGTGAAGGCTTGACGAGATCCTTGTTGTCAACAGTTCGCTCTATATCTTCGCCTATGTAGAGCGGACGATTCTTGAAGTTCTCGTTCCACCAATTGATAAGTGTCTCGTAATCAGCAGCCTTATGACCAATCTGCCAATACAGTTGTGGCACAGTATAATCTACCCAACCTTTCTCATCCCATAGGAGACAATCGGCATAAAGGTCGTCATAATTCTGCGTTCCGTTGGTATTGCTTCCGCGAGAATCGTTCTTCTTGTTACGATAGATTCCAAAAGGAGATACGCCAAACTTCACCCAAGGCTTTGTCTGCTTAATGGTCTTTGAAAGCTGTTCGATAAAGACGTTCACGTTACGACGACGCCAATCGCCGAGAGAAAGTGGAGAGCCTTTTGCGTGAGAACGATAATATTCGTATTGCTCAAGATCCGGCAACTGCTGTCCAGCCGCTGGATATGGGTAGAAATAGTCATCAATATGGAGACCGTCAACATCATAACGACTCACGATGTCGGCAACTACCTTGCAGGTATAATCGCGACATTCCTGAAAGGCAGGATTGAGTATTGTAAGTCCGTCATACTTGAAACAATATTCAGGATGTAGCGAAACGATGTGGTTTGGCGCAAGATCCTTTGTGGATTTAGTCAAGGCACGATAGGGATTGATCCACGCATGAAGTTCCATATTGCGCTTATGGCACTCGGTAATCATCCATCGGAGCGGATCCCAATAAGGCGAAGGAGCCTGTCCTTGCTTGCCGGTAAGGAACTTACTCCAAGGCTCAATATCACTCTGATATAGTGCATCACACTCTGGGCGAACCTGGAAAATGATGGCATTCGCACCTTCCGCCTGAAGCACATTGAGCTGATGAGTGAGATTATTCTGCATCTCGGAAGTGCTCATGCCCTGGAACTGTCCGTTGACACACTGGATCCAAGCACCACGAAACTCACGCTTGCCTACAGGAGATCCTGTCTCTATTGCTATCTGCTTCTTGGAACTGCAAGAAACAAAAATACTACTTGCAGCGACCGCAAGTAGTATTGTTATGAACAATGTTCTTTTCATTATTATATTATTTCTTCGCTGCTGGCTTATATTCCTTGTTAAGTCCCTTTACAACTTCGTCAGTAATGTCGCAAGCCTTGTCTGCATAAAGGATGTTGAGGCCCTGCTTAGGAAGAATCATGGCATAACCCTTATCCTTGTTATATCTGTTGATGAAATTCTGAAGTGAATCAGCAAAAGCCTTCTCAAACTTAGCCTGATCCTCTGCAAAGCTTGCAGTAAGACGCTGCTGTGACTCCTGAAGGTCAGCACCCTGCTTCTGAAGATTGTTCTGAACAGCCTGTGCCTGCTGCTGAGTGTACTTGTTTGCCTGAATATCCTGCTGGAACTTAGCTGCAGCCTGCTCGAGGCTCTGCTGCTTAGAGGCAAGAGACTTCTCGATGTTAGCTCCGCTCTTTTCAAGTTCAGCCTTCATATCTACGCAGAACTTATACTGGTTCATGATAGTATCAATTTCCACGTATGCGATTTTCATTTCACCATTGTTGGCAGAAGGAGCAGCAGCTGAATCCACCTTTTGAGCTTCATTGTTGCAAGAAGCGAGAGTAAGAGCAGCCATCGCTGCAATCATAAAGAACTTTTTCATATCTTGTAATTTTTATTTATTCAAAGTTAAAGTCAAGGTTATGGTTAGGTTTAAGGTTTCCAACGGTCAAAGTTTCAACTTCTTTTCAGCAGCCTCACGTGCCTCTTTATCTTGTTTCATCACACAGTGAATGCCTTGCTTTCGCAGAGCAGGATTATCGCTGACATGCTGAGAAGAGAACTTGCCATTTGGTTTTAGCAAGATTTTGACCGAAAGAAAAAGTACTGCAACACCTACTATAACGAGAGAGATGATGAGCGTTGGAATGAATGATTCTAACATAATAATGGACGTTCATTCGCCAATATAGGCGCAATTTCGGTGCAAAATTACAAAATCATTACCAATATAGCAAGATATTTGTTAAAAAAATTATCAATTTCACTCTTAGTGGGCATAAAAACGCCCATTATTCCATGCACAACTCTGCCATCGGACAGTTTGCACAAACAGACTGATCCTTTGCTACACCAAAGGTTTTCTTATTCAGTATTTCGTGCAAAACCTCATTCAAATGCTGTTCAAAGTCCGCCTTTATCGTGTCAATTGATTTAAGCGAAGTTCCATTAAGTTGAAGCACAGGGTCATAGATTTCATCCTTGCTGCCAACATTTTTGTTTCTGATGTAATAGAGAGCAGGGGCAACAGGAAGACGCTTTGGATTAGCCTCCTGGCTTTCCGAAAGAGCTATTGAGTAGATGCAAGCTTGTCGGAAATATCCAGAGCCTTCCTTGTCTTCGTCAAACATCTCTTCAACGGAGGAAATCTTCACCTTGGAGAGATGGTCAGTACCTGTCTTGTAGTCAACAACACGCAATCTTGTCTCGCCGTCATTTACCATGTCCAGACGGTCAACGGCACCACCTACTCTTACATTAACATTGCCAATAGGCGTATCTACGCTGTAACTCTTGAAGTATCTGTTCTCAAGACTTACTATGGTGAAAGGACAGAATTTGGAGTCATTCACAAGCATTCTCTTCATGTAATTGCTGACGATGCTTTTAAGAAGGAACTCCATTCCACCGCTGTCTATAGCAACACCATCACCATAGATTGAGTCACGAGTCTTCTGCAATGCAAGTGAAATGAAAGGGTCAAGTAGTTCCGGATTGCTGATATATGTTTTAAGCATGTCAGCCGTAACAATTTCCCCTTTGAACTTTCCATAAAACTCCTCTGCAGTATTATGAAAGAATATACCGAAGGCTGCTGCATCAAGCGACTCATCTTCTGCATCTTCATTATTCTCCCTAAGGTTGCGATAATACTGATAATAGAAGAGCTTTTCACAACGGAAGAATGTATTGATGGCTGAAGGAGAAATGCCTTTCTGCTTGCGACTTTCTATGTATTCTGCCAGTTCTTCATCAGTTACTTCCACTGGTCTTGGCAGCAACGTCTGCGAGAAGAAGTTAGTATGCAATGCGATACGATTGATCTGCGCAGAGTTGTTTACTATGAGGTTCAAGAGGAAGCGGCTCTGTTCTCCTGGCGACGTATCACTTGAACTGGCATTATAGACAAGGGTAACGTCCTTGCATCTCTTGAGGAGACGGAAGAAATAGTAGGCAAAGATGTTTGTACGGTCGTCGGAAGTATTCAGCGAGAAAGCTTTCTTCAGGCTATAAGGGATGACACTTGTGTCAGAATCTCCTTGCGGCATTTTTCCTTCGTTGCAAGAAAGCATGAGGATATGGTCAAAGTCAAGGTTACGTGTCTCCAAGACTCCCATTATCTGGATGCCTCTTGCTGGTTCTCCGTGGAACGGAACTGTTGCCGAAAGCATGATTTGCTTGAACAATCGGGCAAGAGTAATAGGCTCTATGTCCAGACAATTCTCTTCATGAAGCGACTTCAAGCGGGTGATGATATTGTAAACACGGAAAACAGCTTCCGAGAGCAAGACCGTGCCATAGTCGTCAGTAGAGATTGATTTGTCGCTATTTACATTTCTTGCTATCGAGATTATGGTAGTTTCAAGAGCAGCAAGTATGGAAGCCGTTGACTGGCAAGGAGATAAAGGAAGTGAAGGTATCACGTACTTATGCAAAGGATGACCTTCAAGGTTACGTCTGAAAGAGGAGCGGAAATTACGTCCGTCTCTGGTCAAACCTTCTGTGTAAAGTTCAAGAAGAGTAGCAATGTACGACGCTGGTTGCGTTTCTGCAAGAGGAAATCCCGCAGTAATGTTCACGTTTACTCCTTCTGGAAGTCCAAGACCATAAACGGCAGATGGCAGGAGATGTTCGTCGCAAAGCACGATGGCAGTCTTTTTGCCTGCTTTAATTCGGTCGTTTTCCTTAAGCCATTTCTCTATGTAACGAGCTTGTAGATCGTCAGTCAGGGATTGTGCAATTGTAATCTTCGCATCCGGATTTACAGTCTTTATGCTCGCTTCGTCACTCCTTATCTCCACCTTATCGGCAAGAATAAGCAGAAGTTTCTCTTCGCATTTCAACAGTTGGTTGAATCCTATCACGTAATAACGCTTTAAAGGGAAATCCTCATAGCTTGCTTTTTCCACAACATCACGATAGAGCATTCCCTCGTATGCCAAGCCAAGCGTCATGAGTTGGCGACGGAAATCATTATAGATGTCAAGAAGGTTATTCCACAAGGCTATGAACTTCTGCTGAAGATTAGTCTCATGGTCCCTCGTAAACGAGCGGAAGAATCGTTCGAGAAGTTCTTTCTGTTCGTCGTTGAGATAGTCTATGGAATCCATCTCATGAAGTCCGCTGATGTTGCGAAACAGTTGGGAAGCATCCGCTAATGACTTGTCAACATTGTCGAAATCAGACAGAAGAATCTCACCCCAAGCATAGAATTTGTCAAGAGTCTGGTTCTCGCCTGTCACTTTGCAATAGCTTTTATGCAGCATACTGACAAGCAGGATATGGTCGGCAAGAGTTAATTCCGAATGCTTCTGGAAGAAATCGGAGATGGAGAAATACTGTGGAGCAAGGACAGGAGCACCGTCAGCAGCCTCAAGCAGATTCTCGTTCATCCAAAGCGAAGCACGCTTGTTCGGGAATATCACGGCTACCTTGGCAAGGTTGTTGCCGTTATTCTTTATTATATCTTTGGAAATTTCTTTCAGGAACATAATCAAACTTCTTGTACTTTGTTTGTGTAAACATACCAGAGATAACCTTTCACATTAGGAAGACCCACCTGCTGCAAGAATTCCTTATAGGCTTTTACTTGCTTTTCGTGTTCTTCGTTTGGAGTTGCAAACTTGAAGTCAATCACGATTGTCTCTTTTCCGTTTGTAATCACGCGGTCAGAACGTTTCGAGCCTTTTGATGTCAGTATAGGCTGTTCGTTATAGACTTCCCAACCTGGCGCATACCAATACTTTGCATATTCATTTCCATTGATGCGTTTCTTTATCAAAGATGAATATGACTTGTCGGAAATTACGCCTTCCATTTCCAGCTTTGCAAGCACGGTATCAACTTCGTCAATACTGTTAATCTGTGACAAAACATAGTGCAAGAGAAGTCCTGTAGAGATGTACGACTGCTGCAGGTCAGATATTCCAGAGGCTTCTTTGCAGTCATCTGCAGTTCCCAACGAGGCGATAAACTCCTTGCTTCTATTGCTTTGCATGAATTTGAGATTAGGCTTGCAGAAGCGCAGTTCCAAGTTCAACGGCGAAACTTCCATATCGAAAACGTTTCCCGTGTCTTCATCTTCCTCTTCAGAAGCTGCAAAGTCGCCGAAATGTCTGACATAATAAAAGCACTCTTTGTCCTCTGGGTCAAGCCACTCGGAAGTGGTTTCCTCCAAGTCGTCTGTAGTCATCGTGTCAAGACAGTTCTCAACCATGCCGCTCATGTATGACGCAGTATATTTTTTCAACTGCTCGTTGCTTGAAAGGTCTTCAAAATTCTTGCGGCTTGTCTCGCCAAAATAGTAAAGATTCTTTCCGGCACGAGTGAATGCAACGTACAGGAGATTCAGGTTGTCCACAACATTCTGGAAACATTCTTCCTGGTAATCATCACTAAACAGGGAGTTTTCAAGCTTCTGAGCCATACGGACAAGCGTGAAAGGAATATCCGAGAAAGGCTTTTCCTTCAGCTCAACCCATATTCTGTTCTTTGAAACACTCGTGCTCCAATTGCCATCAGCAATAATCACGTTGTCAAATTCCAATCCCTTGCTCTTGTGGATTGTCATCATGCTCACACCGTCGTCAGATTCCGTCTCAATGGCTTTTGCCGAGATCTTCTCGTCCCACGTCTTGAGGAAATTGCGGATTGTGGAGGTGTTGTTGCTCGTAAAGTCACGAAGATGGTCAAAGAAAGCTGAGACGTAAGCACTATCGTCCTTCATGCTCTCTATGTTGAACTTCACGAAAACGCTTTCCACGATATCAAGAAGCGAACTTGAAGTATTGACATTCTCCAGAATCTTAGCGCATTCCTCTTCCGCAATTCCTGAATATTTTGCAAGAGTAGCAAGACGGATCTTATCCTCTGGCTTTACCAAAAGACGCAAGGCGCTGATTATGGTTCTCACGGCAACAGATGTGTTGAGTACGAAGCTCTCCATGCTTACCACGCGAATCTCAGGGTAGATGTCCATGAAAGTGCGTGAAAGTTCCTTTAGAATGCTCGCGTTACGTCCAAGGATAGCAATATTCTTTGGCTTTACACCCTTGTCTATCAGCTCATTAACCTTATCGCAAATCATCTTGTGACGTTGCTTATAGAGGTTGGCAGAAAGCATGTAGAATTCAATCTCGCCCTTCGGGATTCTGCCAGGCTTTACCTTTTGTGCAACGTCATCATAGGCTTTTCCTATTCCACATAATTCTTTCAAATTGAGGAAGAATGCATTGTTGAAGTTTATGATGTTGGCTTCAGAGCGGAAGTTGGTGTTGAGAGGTTCGATTTTCGTATCTGACTCGTTCGGGAACTCCGACTGGATGTTGTCTAGAAGTTTCCAGTCGCCATCACGCCAACGGTAGATGCTCTGCTTCACGTCGCCCACTATCATGGAGCCGATTGTTCCTTGCGCGCTATCTGCGTCATAATGGCTCATACATTCAAGGAGAAGTTTCTTGAAGTTTGCCCATTGCTGCGTACTCGTATCCTGGAATTCGTCTATCATAAGATGTTTCACCTGTGTGCCAATCTTCTCGTAGATGAAAGGAGAATCAGCATCGTCTATCATCTTCGATAGCAATTGGTTAGTGCTCGACAGCAGGAAACGGTTTGCCTGGATATTGCTATCCTGCACGGCATCCTCAATGGCACCGAGAAGTTCGATGTTGTTCAGGTTTGACTTGATTACATTTGAGGTATTTATTATTGAAGCAAGTCTTTCCTGGACTTTCAGGAAATCATCGAGAGCAGGCATCAATTCTCTGGAAATGACATTAGGGTCGCTGAGCTTCTGCAGCACTTTTGCAGGCAACCACTCTTTCTCGTCGTTATTGTATTTATAAACAGTAGCAGGAACTTCAAGCACATTGCCAGCTTCTATGCGCTCATACAATTTGCCCAAGCCGGAACGATTGCTGTTCTTGAAGTCGCTGATGTCAAAGCCATGTTCCTCAATCTTGGCACGAAGTTTGCCGGCAATTGCAGTTATTTCGTTCTCGGCGGCTGTTATCAAGGCATAGAGATTCTCCTTGTATTTCTTGAACAAGCCAGCATTCTCAGCTACCTTCTTGTATTCGTCTGAATGGTCTTGGTAGAAATTCGTAAAGATGTTGCTGCCGAACTCCTTGAGTCCGTTTACCACATTCCATGTCTTGCCCTCTTCCATGTTCTCGTTGGCGAAGTCAACCACACGTTGGAAGATATGGTCTTTCGGCTCAAGCTTGTCTATGAGCGAGTCAACAGCCTTGTCCTTAATCTGTTCGCCATTGAGTTCCACGCGCATGTTTGAGCTTATGTCCAGCTCTCTTGTCATGTTTCTCAGCACGCGCTGGAAGAAGGAGTCGATGGTTTCTATGCGGAAATGTCCATAGTCGTTCAGGATCTTTTCGAGCGCTATTCCCGCATTCTTTCTGATATCTGCTTTCGGCATTCCAATTTCTTTGGAGATGCAGTTCAGATAACCATCAGAAGAAGACAAACCCTCTCGCAACCCATAGAGTTGCGAAAGGATTCTTATTTTCATTTCGGCAGTAGCTTTCTTGGTAAAAGTAACAGCCAGGATATGCTTGTATTCATCAGACCTAAGCATGAGCAGCTTTATGTATTCCACAACCAAGCGGAACGTTTTTCCTGCTCCTGCAGAGGCTCGATATATTGTTAATGGTGCTTGCATCTATGTATTAGAATTTGAAACCTATTGTGCAAAGAGCCTGATGGCGCTTGCTTGTCAAGTCAACTGCAGCAGCAGGAGTAACTTCGCTATCGAGTTCTGCGTCGAAGCAGTTCTGGTAAGGAAGGTAAGTTCCCTTTGTTGCGTTGTACTGGTAAGAGAGATCAACGAAGAAATTATCGATATTGAAACCGATACCGCAAGTGTAGCGATTTGTTGCATCCCAGTTAGTGTAGTCAGTTGTGGAAGCTGTCTCTACGCCAGGACTGTCGATGAACAGATTACGAACGCCATCCTTCTTGTACATTGGAGCTACGTAGTTGTAACCAGCGCGCAATGCTACCTCAGGAATGATGCGCCACTCAGCACCTACCTTGAAAGTGGAAACACCGTTGAGAGTAACTGAAGTGTGGTTGTTCATCACATCATCGTTGTGGGAAGTCTCATAGTAAGTGTCTGTCCACCAGTCGTAGCCGCCACCGTCCTTGATCTTTGACTTAATTGAAGAGTAGTCAGCATAGTTGAAAGAAGCACCGATGGCAAGGCTTTTGCCGAAAGTAGTACCTGCTGTAAGACCGAACTTCCATGGAGTAGCAATCTCAAAGTCGTAGTCGCAATGAGTTCTGCCATTTGTAGGGTTGAGCTTGAAGTCAGGCTCTTTAATATAGATCGAGCTTTCTCCGTAAGTCTCGCTGTGGGAATTGAGGTCGTACCAAGTAGGAGTTTCGATAGAGAGACCGATGCGGAACGGACTTGCCTCTACAGGGCGGAGAATAACACCTGCCTTTACGCTGAAGCCGGAACCTTCAATCTCGTGGCTATCGTTGAACGTCACCATACCGTTACGAGCGCCAAGATCCATCATTTCCTCACGGTAGTTTGTGTAGTTCTTGTATCTGACTGTTGAGAGAGTTGCAGCAGCACCCCAATAGATGCGATCCTGATGATTGCCGGAAACTGTGAAGTCGAAGTCGCCGATGTAGCCCTTGCGGTCACGGTTGAGGTAGTTGTTGTCAGAACTGAAGCTCAAGTCAAGGTATCTGTAGCCTGGCAATCCCCACATACCTTGGTACAATTCGTCAACCTGTGAGTAAATTGTATGAGTGTTGTTGCCAGGATTTCCCTTCTCGAAGGCGATGCCATTCTGCGCACCTGTCAATGGATATTCATTGATGATGTTGCCGTCAGCATCTTTGTTAGTGATCTTGCCATACTCCAATCCGCGGCTTGCAGCTGCAAGGATCTGGTTGAAGTTTGAGCTCTTGTGGTAGTTTATACCCCAGTTGAGGTGAGAGTTGTAGCCAATGCGTGAGTGGCTTACGAAACCTATCTGGTCGAAATTGACAACCGACTTTGATTCAGCATCCATGTTGCCGATGTTCTTATGGCTGGTCACACTGAAAGAAGCGCTTGCAGAGTTGCTTCTGAAAAGACCCATCGCCGCAGGGTTCTCTGTTGCTGCCGACAAGTTTGCGCCGAGAGCCTCCATGGCTCCACCCATACCTACGTAGCGAGCATCGCCGTTAAGGTCCTGAGTTGCAAGTTCTGCGTTGGTATATGTCTCCTGCGCATTGATGCTCATTGACACGAGCAAGAGCGTTGCTGATAACATCTTTTTCATAATCAAGGGAATTTATATTTTATAATTAAAATTTATCATTTAAAGTCTATCTTCTGCCTCCAGCGCCTCTTGAGCCGGAAGAGCCTGCTGAACTGCCGCTGCTATAGCTTGATCCGCTGCTGTAGCTGCTTGAACTGCTACGGGAAGAACCGCCGCTATAGCTTGAACCGCTATAAGAAGAACCGCTGTTGTAATTGCTTGAACTGTTACTGCTGTAGCTTCTTGAAGGCGTGAATGTAGTGGTTACTGGTGTGCGGCTGCTGTAGCTTGAACTGTTATTGCTTGAGCTGCTGTAACTTGAGCTACTATAGCTTGACGGGATGGTGCTGACATAACCTCTGCCAGAAGAGGTTGAACCTGTCGGCACTCTACCAGAAGTAATATCAGTCTTTGTGCGAACTCCCCACTTGCTTACACTTGTGTTGCCTGAATGTGCATAGCCGCCGCCAGAGCCGTGATGTCCGCTATAGCCAATGTAGCCGTAGTTTGGAACGTAGTAGTGCTCATAGTATGGACGATAGCAGTAGTAGCCTCCCCAACCGTAGCCGTAATAGCCACCGTAGTAGCCTCCCCAGCCGTAGTAGCGGTCGTACCAAGGATCATACCAAGAGTACCACCAAGGGTCGCTTGCGTAGTAACCGTAATACCATGGGTCGTAGATTCCGCCGTACCAACCGCTATAGAATGGGCTGTGGAAACGAGGTGAAGGATAAGTCCAAGCCCAATTGATGCTTGTTGGACTTGAATACCAAGGGTAGAACCAAGCAGGAACTCCGGTGTATTCATCCAAGTCGAGCATGATATTGTCGAAGCGGCTTATCATTCTCAGGTACTTGTAGTTGTCGTCCACGTTGTATAGCGTATCGTTAACGTTGCTGAAGATTATGCGGTCGTCGCCATTGCCGAGAGAATCGAAGACGAGGGTGTCAGGGTTCTCGTATGTGAAATGACGGTTGTAGATGTCAACATCCTCATGGTAGAGTCTGCGGTATAGCCTAATCATCAAGTCCTCATACGCACGCTGAGTTGCCTCGGCTGCTATTCTTTCGCGAGCCTCGCGCTCTGCCAGCTCCTTAGCCCTGCGTGCCTGTTCCTCAGCCAATCGTTGAGCCTTCTTTTCCTTTTCCTCAGCCAATCGTTGAGCCTTTTCCTCCTTTGTTTCCTTCTTTGGAACAAAGTACATATCGTCTTGTGCCAACGAAACAGTAGCGCTGGCTACGAACATTACGATGAGTGTGAGAATGAACTTTTTCATAATTATGTTGGTTTAGCTGTTTTTGATGCTGCAAAATTAATAAGTTATTATGCGCAAAGGTAGGGAAAAATCCTACAACTTGCAAGGAAAATCCCTATTTAATCATAATTAACCTTATTTTATGCTATTTTTATGATAAAGTTATGGGTAAAAACACATAGAGTTGCGCATAAAAACTCATAGATTTGCGCATAAAAACTCATAGAGTTGCGCTCAAAAAGTCATAGAGTTACGTATCAAAAGTCTATGAGTTTTGACCCAAAAGTGATGGAGTTTTTGGAGCGAAGCAAATTAATTTGAAAATCAGCCAGTTAGTAAGTCAGTAAAATTATACTTATGACATAATCAATATTCCTGGATTACCCCCTAAGAACCTATCATGGCGAGAAACTCGTCTTCACCAATAATGCGTACTCCGAGCTTCTGTGCCTTCTCTAGCTTGGCAGGTCCCATGTTACTGCCGGCAAGGATGAAGGAAGTCTTCTTGCTGATGGAGCCGACATTCTTTCCGCCGTTCTGCTCTATGAGCTGTTTGTATTCGTCGCGACTATGATGCTCAAAGACTCCGGAAATGACGATGGAATATCCTGCGAGCTTCGTAGTTTGTGCTGCCTGCTGTTCTTCGGAAATCTCAAACTGCAATCCGTAGGATCGAAGGCGGGCGATAATCTCCTGATTCTTCTCTTCTGCGAAATAGCGGATGATACATTCTGCAAGGACCTCCCCTACTCCATCAACATCGGTAAGCATCTGGAGATCAGCTGCCATGAGATTATCAAGAGACTTGAACTTGCGGGCAAGAATCTTCGCCGTTGTCTCGCCTATCTGCGGAATGCCAAGAGCGAAAAGCACGCGCTCGAAAGGTACATTCCGGCTATCTGCTATGGCATTTATTATGTTCTGCGCAGACTTCTGCTTGCTTCCGTCGCCGTTAAGTTGGTCAACACGGAGTTCATACAGGTCGGCTACGTTATGGATTAGCCCACTATTATAATAATGTTCTATGATCTCGCCGCCAAGTCCCATGATGTTCATGGCCTTACGAGCCACGAAATGCTCTATACGACCCTTGATCTGAGGAGGACAAGAGGCGGAGTTAGGACAATAATAATTGGACGATTGGACGTTTTGCTGATTTGACGATTTGTTTGCCACAGCCATCTTCACAAGCTCCGCACCACATTCTGGGCATCGCTTTATGAACTCTACTCGCTGAGCTATGATTGGTCGCTGGTCAATATCCACACCAACAATCTTCGGAATGATTTCGCCACCTTTTTCCACAAAGACATAATCGCCTATATGGAGGTCAAACTGGCGGATGAAGTCCTCGTTGTTGAGCGTAGCGCGGCGAACGGTTGTGCCCGAGAGTTGTACGGCGTCCATATTGGCAACAGGAGTAACCGCACCCGTTCTGCCCACTTGGAAAGAGACGGAATTGAGTCGTGTGCAAGCGCGCTCAGCCTTGAACTTGTATGCTATTGCCCAACGTGGCGACTTTGCCGTGAAGCCGAGGTTCTTCTGCTGACGGAGAGAGTTTACCTTAAGCACAACGCCATCGGTAGCAACAGGGAGGTTCTTGCGCTCCACGTCCCAATAGTTGAGGAACTCGAAGACTTCTTCCTTCGTCTTGCAAAGCTTCATGCCCTGAGAAATCTTGAAGCCCCATGAGGCTGCTTTCTGGAGGTTCTCATAATGGCCGGATTCGGTTGAAGCTTCGCCAAGAAGATAGTAGAGATAGGCATCAAGCTTGCGGTCGGCTACCACCTTGCTACTCAAGCTCTTGAGAGTACCGCTGGCAGCATTACGAGGGTTTGCGAAGAGCGGTTCTTCCTGTTCCTCACGTTCCTTGTTCAAGCGTTCGAAGCTCTCCCAAGGCATAAGAATCTCGCCACGAATCTCAAACTCGTGTGGAACGTCTGAGCCAGAGAGAACGAGCGGAATGCTGCGGATAGTCTTCACATTAGCCGTAACATCATCGCCACGAACGCCATCACCACGAGTGACAGCGTATGCGAGCTTTCCGTCGATGTAGGTAAGCGAGATGGAAAGTCCGTCGTACTTCATCTCGGCGCAAATCTCAAAGGGTTCGCCATTCAATCCGCGACTTACGGAATCATAGAATTCCGACACATCCTCAAAACTGTATGTATTGGCAAGGGAGAGCATCGGATATTTATGTTCGCGCTGCGTAAAACCTTCCTGAAGGTCGGAACCAACTCGTTGCGTAGGCGAGTTAGGATCATACATCTCAGGATGTTGTGCTTCAAGTTCCTGGAGTTTGTGCATAAGGTCGTCAAACTCCTTGTCGGAAATCGTAGGCGCGTTGTTCACGTAGTAGTTATGGTTATGCTCGTGAAGCTGTTGGCGAAGGGCAAGAATCTCGTTTTGCATTATTCTACTTCTACAAGTCTATTTATGTATTGGCAAAGCATGTTTATGCCAGATGTGTTGTCGCCACCATTAGGAATGATGACGTCTGCGTATTTCTTTGAAGGCTCAATGAACTGGTCGTGCATAGGCTTGAGAACCTCGAGATAGCGGTCTATGACCATGCTGACCGTTCGTCCGCGGTCAACAGTATCACGAAGGATGTTGCGGATAAGACGCTCGTCGGCATCTGTATCCACGAATACCTTAAGATCCATCATTTCGCGAAGTTCCGGCTGCGTGAGAGTCATTATGCCTTCGATAATGATTACCTTGCGAGGTTCTACGTGAACAGTCTCTGGCAGACGATTTGAGATGATGTAGCTATATGTAGGTTGCTCGATAGCCTTACCGCTCTTGAGTTGTTCAATCTGCTCTGTGAGAAGCTTCCAATCGAAAGCATCTGGATGATCGAAGTTTATCTGCTTGCGCTCCTCTGGAGTCATGTCCGAGGTATCATTATAATAAGAATCAAGCGGAACTACTGCCACGTAATTCTTTGGCAAAGCCTCCACGATCTTCTTTACTACTGTTGTCTTGCCGGAGCCTGTACCGCCGGCTATTCCTATGATAGTCATCTTTGGGATTTACAATTTACGGATTTAAATTTACAATTTCGACTCCCGAATTTGCACAAAGGGGTCTGACCCTTTTGTGCAAATTTGCTTGCTATTTACATCTTCTTCGCAAGATACATCACAACAGGAAGATGGTCAGAATAGCCGTTAAGCCATGAACCGCCAGCATGAGTACGCTTGGGATTGCCCTTGTACTTGCCCTCTGTCTGGAAGAGATATGGGCGCTTGAAGATGTGGCTTGAATGATATTTGAGAGTTGAGAAGTCCTTCTTGCCGTTCTGGTTGAGAAGGTTTGGGGTTATGACAATCTGGTCGAAGAGATTCCATGTTCCGTCCCAAGCGAGAGTGCCCGTACCCTTCTTTATGACGTTATACCAAGGGTTGTAAAGTTCGTCTTTCTTCACGTCGTCAATCTCAGGTTTGCAACCAAGGTAAGTAGTCATGGATTCGTTAGTAGGATCGTCGTTCATGTCGCCCATGATGAATATCTTGAACTTTTTGTTTTCCCTGAGAAGACGATCCTTGAGTTCACGCACCTGTCTGCCGCCCTCGTTACGATAGAAGGCAGCAGCACCACGTGATGGCCAGTGGCAAACGATCACGCAGATGTCCTCGTTAGCCATCTTGCCCTTCACCGTAAGGAAACCACGAGTGGCACGATTGGCATCTTCCGGCTTTGTATAGACGTATGGCACAAGGTTTACATCTTCAACCGTGAAATACTTCGGATTATAAAGGAAAGCACAGTCAACACCACGTCTGTCTGGTCCTTCTATATGGCAGAACTGGATGTTGCGAGCCTTGAGCGGCGGCTGATTGCAGAGGTCGGTAAGGGCATTCGCATTCTCAACTTCCGAGACTCCGATGAATGCACAACCTTCAGGACTCTTGTCCGTGCCCATCTCAGAAAGCACCTGAGCCATGTTTTTCAACTTGTTCTGATACTTGAGTTCCGTCCATGCGTTAGCGCCGTCAGGAAGAAATTCATAGTCGTTCTTGCCTTCGTCATGCTTTGTATCGAAGAGGTTCTCAAGGTTATAGAAGCCTATAGCATAGCCTGCATACTGGGCATTGGCTGCAAGGGAAAGCAAAAGAACCAAGAAAAGGATAAGATGTTTTTTTATCATAGTATCTTGCTTGTAATAATGTTAATATAAAGTTTTTCAACGTGCAAAATTACACATTAATTTGTAAATAGGAAACAAAATACGCTCTAATTGACTTTTTTTATAAATAAAAACAGTTTTCCTTTCATAAAATTACACAGAAAACTCATAACTTTGCATTCAGTTTTATGCTAATGGAATACCCCATTAACACAAATAACTAACAAATATTGATATGAAACTTGGACTTGACATCGGAGGAACGAACTCCGTTTTCGGCGTTGTTGACGAGAAAGGCTCTGTGATAGCTTCGGGCGCGCTGAAGACAACAGCATACAAGACTCCAGAGGAGTTTGTAGCAGACGCAAAGATACTTGTTGACAAACTTGCAGAGGAAGTTGGCGGCAAAGAGAAAATTTC
>JAZRXS010000031.1:0-17129 GCA_045600325.1 Prevotella sp. | reverse complement strand
AATTAAAACATTAAATATCATGGCAGATATCAAAGCTATTGCTGAAGAATTGGTAAATTTGACAGTAAAGGAAGTAAATGAACTCGCAACAGTTCTTAAGGAAGAGTACGGAATCGAACCAGCTGCTGCTGCAGTTGCTGTTGCTGCAGGTCCTGCAGCTGCTGCTGAAGCTCCAGCAGAGAAGGATTCATTCGATGTAGTTCTCGCAGAAATCGGTGGCGCTAAGCTCGCAGTTGTTAAGGCTGTTAAGGAAGCTTGTGGTCTTGGTCTTAAGGAAGCTAAGGACCTCGTTGACGGTGCTCCTTCAACACTCAAGGAAGGTCTTTCTAAGGCTGAAGCTGAGAACCTCAAGAAGGCTATCGAAGAGGCTGGTGCTAAGGTTGAGCTCAAGTAATCTCCCTTACAACCATATAAAGTTTGCTAATTATCGGCTTTATGCTGCATAATTAGCATTCTTTTTCACTATAAAACAAATAGAGTTAGGATTCATCCAGTAGATGAGTCCTGACTCTTTTATGTCTTAATCCCAATATACAATGGCTTCAAAAATCATTGACAACAGAGTAAACTTCGCATCGATCCACAATCCGATGCCACTGCCAGACTTCCTTGATGTGCAGCTAAAGTCGTTCAAGGACTTCTTGCAGCTTGACACTCCACCTGAAGACAGAAAGAATGACGGTCTGTATAAGGTGTTCGCAGAGAACTTCCCTATCACAGATACACGAAACAACTTCGTGCTTGAGTTCCTTGATTACTATATCGATCCACCTCGCTATACTATTGCCGAGTGTTTGGAGCGTGGTCTTACATACAGCGTGCCTTTGAAAGCAAAGATGAAGTTGTACTGTACTGACCCTGACCATGAAGACTTCGGTACAGTAATCCAGGACGTGTTCCTCGGAACAATTCCTTACATGACCGACAATGGTACTTTCGTCATCAATGGTGCTGAGCGTGTAGTAGTATCACAGCTCCACCGTTCACCAGGTGTATTCTTCGGACAGGGCGTACACTCTAATGGTACTCAGCTCTATTCTGCTCGTATCATTCCGTTCAAGGGTTCTTGGATTGAGTTCGCTACTGACATCCAGGGTGTGATGTATGCTTACATCGACCGTAAGAAGAAGTTGCCAGTAACTACACTCCTTCGTGCCATTGGCTTTGAGACAGATAAGGACATCATCCAGATCTTTGACGCTGCAGAGGAAGTAAAGGTTTCCAAGAAGACTCTCAAGGAGTGTATCAAGGATAACAAGAAGCTTGCTGCACGTGTGCTCAAGAGTTGGACTGAGGACTTCGTGGATGAAGGTACTGGTGAAGTTGTTTCCATTGAGCGTAACGAAGTGATTCTCGACCGTAACACTGAGATTACTGAAGAGAACATGGAGGAAATCCTCGACAGCGGTGCTTCTACTATATTCCTCCACAAGGACGAGGAAACTGCAAGCAAGTACAGCTTGATTTTCAACACTCTCGGCAAGGACCCAAGTAACTCTGAGCGTGAAGCTGTTCTTTACATCTACCGTCAGCTCCGCAATGCTGATCCTACTGATGATGCAAGTGCTCGCGAAACCATCCAGAACCTCTTTTTCTCTGACAAGCGCTATGACCTTGGTGAGGTAGGTCGCTACCGCATCAACAAGAAGCTTGGCTTGAACGAGAGCATGGATGTTCGTATCCTTACCAAGGAAGACATCATCGAGATCATCAAGTACCTTATCCAGCTTGTAAACGATAAGGCAAACGTGGATGATATCGACCACTTGTCAAACCGTCGTGTTCGTACTGTTGGCGAGCAGCTCTCTAACCAGTTTGCTGTTGGTCTTGCCCGTATGAGCCGTACCATCCGCGAGCGTATGAACGTTCGTGACAATGAAGTGTTCACTCCAACAGATTTGATCAACGCTAAGACAATCTCAAGCGTTATCAACTCTTTCTTCGGCACAAACCCATTGTCACAGTTCATGGACCAGACAAACCCACTTGCTGAGGTTACTCACAAGCGTCGTCTTTCTGCCCTCGGTCCTGGCGGTCTTTCCCGTGAGCGTGCCGGCTTCGAGGTTCGTGACGTACACTACACTCACTACGGTCGTCTCTGTCCTATCGAGTCTCCTGAAGGTCCAAACATCGGTCTTATCTCTTCACTTTGTGTGTATGCTAAGATCAACGACCTCGGATTCATTGAAACTCCATATCGCAAGGTTAACGATAGCGTAGTTGACCTTGACAATAATAATATTGTTTATCTCTCAGCAGAGGAAGAAGAAGGCCACATCATCGGACAGGGTAATGCACCACTCCGCGAGGATGGTACATTCATCCGCGAGACCGTAAAGTGCCGTCAGGATGCCGACTTCCCTGTTGTTCCACCATCAGAGGTAAACCTCATCGACGTTTCTCCACAGCAGATAGCTTCTATCGCTGCCGGTCTTATCCCATTCCTTGAGCACGACGATGCTCACCGTGCATTGATGGGTTCCAACATGATGCGTCAGGCTGTGCCACTTCTCCATAACGAAGCACCTATCGTAGGTACTGGTATTGAGAAGAAAGTATGTGAGGACTCACGTACAATGGTTACTGCCGAGGGTGATGGTGTCATCGAATATGTTGACGCTACAACAATTCGTATCGCTTACGACCGTACAGAGGACGAAGACTTTGTCAGCTTCGATTCCAACGTCAAGGAGTACAGCATTTCGAAGTTCCGTCGCACAAACCAGAACATGGTAATCGACCTTCGTCCAATCTGTGAGAAGGGTCAGCGCGTGAAGAAGGGCGACATCCTTACTGAAGGATATGCTACAGAGAATGGTGAACTTGCACTCGGTCGCAACCTCCTCGTGGCTTACATGCCATGGAAGGGTTACAACTACGAGGACGCCATCGTGCTCAACGAACGTATCGTTCGCGAAGACGTTCTTACTTCAGTTCATGTTGACGAGTATTCACTTGAAGTACGTGAGACAAAGCGTGGTGAAGAAGAGTTCACTTCTGATATTCCAAACGTAAGTGAGGAAGCTACAAAGGATCTTGACGACAACGGTATCATCCGTATCGGTGCCCGCATCGAGCCAGGTGACATCATGATCGGTAAGATTTCTCCTAAAGGTGAGAGCGATCCTTCACCAGAAGAGAAGCTCCTCCGTGCCATCTTCGGCGACAAGGCTGGTGACGTTAAGGATTCTTCACTCAAGGCAAACCCATCGCTCAGCGGTGTTATCATCGACAAGAAGCTCTTCAAGCGTGTTGTTAAGACTCGTGGTTCTCGTGCTCATGACAAGGCTGTTCTTGCTGGCATTGAAGAAGAGTTCAACATGAAGGTGGAAGACCTCAAGATGATTCTCATCGACAAGCTCATGGTTCTCACAGAGGACAAGTTGTCAGAAGGTGTGAAGGATTACACAGGTGCCATCATTATTCCTGTTGGTGCCAAGTTCACAGCAGCTATTCTCAGCAACCTCGAATACGATGGTATCGAGTCCAACAGCTGGACAAACGATGAACATACAAACGGTCTTATCCGTCAGCTCATAATCAACTACCTCAAGAAGTACAAGCTTCTCGATGCAGAGTGCAAGCGCCGCAAGTTTGCTGTAACCATCGGTGATGAACTTCCATCAGGCGTTCTCCAGATGGCAAAGGTATATGTTGCCAAGAAGCGTAAGATTGGTGTTGGTGATAAGCTCGCCGGTCGTCACGGTAACAAGGGTATTGTCTCTAAGGTTGTTCGCCAGGAAGACATGCCGTTCCTTGAGGATGGTCGTCCTGTAGATTTGGTATTGAACCCACTTGGCGTGCCATCTCGTATGAACCTTGGTCAGATCTTTGAGGCGATCCTCGGTGCAGCAGGTAAGAACCTCGGCTGCAAGTTCGCTACTCCTATCTTCGATGGTGCAAAACTTGAGGACCTTGAGGAATGGACAGAGAAGGCAGGACTTCCAAAGAACTGTTCTACATACCTTTATGATGGTGAGACAGGTGAGAAGTTCGACCAGCCAGCAACAGTAGGTATTACATACTTCCTCAAGCTTGGTCACATGGTAGAGGACAAGATGCACGCTCGTTCTATCGGTCCTTACTCTCTCATCACTCAGCAGCCACTTGGTGGTAAAGCTCAGTTCGGTGGTCAGCGTTTCGGAGAGATGGAAGTTTGGGCTATCGAGGCATTCGGTGCCAGCCACGTACTTCAGGAAATCCTCACCGTTAAGTCGGATGACGTTGTGGGCCGTTCTAAGGCTTACGAGGCAATCGTTAAGGGCGACCCAATGCCAACACCAGGCATTCCAGAGTCTCTCAACGTGCTTCTCAACGAGCTTGGAGGTCTCGGTCTTAGTGTTCGTCTCGATTAGGAAAACAAGTATAAAGTATAAAGTGTGAAGTATAAAGTATGATTACTTTTGCTTTCAGTACCTGACACACAAATACAAATCATACTTAATACTTTTTACTTAATACTTATTACTTAAAAAATCAAACAAAATGGCATTCAAAAAAGAATCAAAGATAAAGAACAATTTCTCGAAGATCACCATTAGCTTGGCATCTCCAGAGGAAATTCTTGAGCATTCGTGCGGTGAGGTTACAAAGCCTGAAACCATCAACTACCGTACATATAAGCCAGAGCGTGACGGACTTTTCTGCGAGCGCATCTTTGGTCCTACAAAGGACTTCGAGTGTGCTTGTGGTAAGTTCAAGCGTATCCGTTATCGTGGCACCATCTGCGACCGTTGTGGTGTTGAGGTAACAGAAAAGAAGGTTCGTCGTGAGCGTTCTGGTCATATTGAACTCGTTGTACCAGTAGCACATATCTGGTATTTCCGTTCACTTCCAAACAAGATTGGTTATCTTCTTGGCATACCTACAAAAAAGCTTGACAGCATCATCTATTACGAGAAGTATATCGTAATCCAGCCAGGTTGCTTTGCAAACAAGAAGAATGCTGACAAGGAGCCACTCCTCGGTTCTCAGAAGGGTGACATCCTTACAGAGGAAGAATACCAGGCTATCCTTGACAGAATCCCAGAGGACAATGAATATCTTGAGGACAATGACCCTAAGAAGTTCATCGCACTCATGGGTGCAGAGGCTATCTACAAGCTCCTTTGCGACATTGACCTTGATGCACTCTCTTACGAACTTCGTGACCGTGCTACTACAGACGGTTCACAGCAGCGCAAGACAGAAGCCCTCAAGCGTCTTCAGGTAGTAGAGGCATTCCGCCAGTCTATGTCAAAGAACCTCAACGGTCAGCCACGTCAGGAAGGTGAAGAACCAATGAACCGCCCTGAATGGATGATCATGAAGATTCTGCCTGTCACTCCTCCAGAACTTCGTCCACTCGTTCCGCTTGATGGTGGTCGTTTCGCTACATCTGACCTCAACGACCTCTATCGTCGCGTTATCATCCGTAATAACCGTTTGAAGCGACTCGTAGAGATCAAGGCACCAGAGGTTATCCTCCGCAACGAAAAGCGTATGCTCCAGGAGGCTGTGGATTCTTTGTTCGACAATTCTCGCAAGTCTTCTGCAGTAAAGAGCGAAAGCAACCGTCCACTCAAGTCACTCTCTGACTCTCTCAAGGGTAAGCAGGGACGTTTCCGTCAGAACCTCCTCGGTAAGCGTGTTGACTATTCTGCACGTTCGGTAATCGTTGTAGGTCCTGAACTCAAGATGGGTGAATGTGGTCTCCCTAAGCTTATGGCAGCAGAACTTTACAAGCCATTCATCATCCGTAAGCTCATTGAGCGCGGTATCGTGAAGACTGTAAAGAGTGCGAAGCGTATCGTTGACCGTCGCGAACCAATCATCTGGGATATCCTTGAGAATGTAATGAAGGGTCATCCGGTTCTCCTTAACCGTGCCCCTACACTCCACCGTCTCGGTATCCAGGCATTCCAGCCAAAGATGATTGAAGGTAAGGCTATCCAGCTCCACCCACTCGCATGTACAGCGTTCAACGCCGACTTCGATGGTGACCAGATGGCTGTCCACCTCCCACTTTCAAACGAAGCAATCCTCGAAGCACAGATTTTGATGCTTCAGAGCCACAATATCCTTAACCCTGCCAACGGTGCGCCTATCACAGTGCCTTCACAGGACATGGTGCTCGGTCTTTACTATATCACAAAGATCCGTCCAGGTGCCAAGGGATCAGGCTTGAAGTTCTATGGTCCGGAAGAAGCTATCATTGCTTACAATGAAGGCAAGTGTGAGCTTCACGCACCAGTAAATGTTGTAGTAGAAGACATCAACGAGCGTGGTGAGTTCGTGAAGAAGATGGTAGAGACTTCCGTTGGTCGTATCATCGTCAATGAGCTTGTTCCTCGTGAGATGGGTTTCGTAAACGTGATTATCTCTAAGAAGTCACTCCGCGATATCATCACAGACGTAATCAAGAAGGTTGGTTTCGCTAAGGCTTGCGAGTTCCTTGATGGCATCAAGAACCTTGGTTATCGCATGGCATACGAGGCAGGTCTTTCGTTCAACCTTGACGATATCATCATTCCAAGCTCACGTGAGACTATCATCAAGAAGGGTGAAGACGATGTTCGTCAGATTACTGACAACTACAACATGGGATTCATCACTGACAAGGAGCGTTACAACCAGGTTATTGATACATGGACACATGTAAACGACAATATCGGTGATGTCCTCATGAAGGAAATGACTGAGGCTGACCAGGGCTTCAACGCAGTCTTCATGATGCTCGACTCTGGTGCCCGTGGTTCTAAGGACCAGATCAAGCAGCTTGCTGGTATGCGTGGTCTTATGGCTAAGCCACAGAAGGCAGGTGCTGAAGGTCGTGATACTATTGAAAACCCTATCCTCTCTAACTTCAAGGTTGGTATGTCTGTGCTTGAGTACTTCATTTCTACTCACGGTGCCCGCAAGGGTCTTGCCGATACTGCGATGAAGACTGCCGACGCAGGTTACCTTACACGTCGTCTCGTTGACGTTTCACATGACGTAATCATCAACGAGGAAGACTGTGGTACTCTCCGTGGTCTCGAGTGTTCTGCACTCAAGAAGGGCGACGATATCGTATCTTCACTCTACGAGCGTATCCTTGGTCGTGTGTCAGTACAGGATGTCATCCATCCACAGACAGGCAAGCTGATAGTTTCTGCTGGTCATGAGATTACAGAAGCTGTAGCACAGGCTATCGAAGACTCACCAATCGAGACTGTTGAGATTCGTTCGGTACTCACTTGCGAAAGCAAGCAGGGTGTATGTATGAAGTGTTACGGACGTAACCTTGCTACTGCCAAGATGGTACAGAAGGGTGAGGCTGTCGGTGTCATCGCTGCACAGGCTATCGGTGAGCCTGGTACTCAGCTTACACTCCGTACATTTCACGCCGGTGGTATTGCCGGTGGTGCAGCTGCCAATGCTTCTATCGTTTCAAAGAATGAAGCACTTGTTGAGTTTGAGGAACTCCGTACAGTGCCATTCGTTGACGAGGCAGGCAAGGATTGCGAGATGGTTGTCAGCCGTCTTACAGAGTGCCGCTTCATCGAGCCACATACAAAGATCCTTCTCTCTGTAGTGCCAGTTCCTTACGGTTCTACACTTTACGTTAAGGAAGGCGAAGTAGTGAAGAAGGGCGAACTCGTTGCTAAGTGGGACCCATTCAATGGTGTCATCGTAACCCAGTACGAAGGTCGCGTACGCTTCAAGGATGTCAAGGAAGGCGCTACATATACTTCTGAGACTGACCAGACAACCGGCTTTACTGAGCGCGTCATCATAGACAACAAGTCAAAGACAGAGATGCTCGTTCCTACTTGTGAGATTCTCGATGAGAACGAGGAGGTTGTAGCTTCTTACATCTTCCCGGTAGGTGCCCACATCAATGTTGAGGACGGTGAGCAGGTTACTACAGGTACTACTCTTGTTAAGATTCCTCGTAACGTTGCCAAGGGTGGTGATATCACATCAGGTCTCCCTCGTGTTACTGAGCTCTTCGAGGCACGTAACCCATCTAACCCTGCAGTCGTATCTGAAATTGATGGTACTGTTACTCTCGGACGTGTTAAGCGTGGTAACCGTGAGATCATCGTTACCTCTAAGTCAGGTGAAGAGAAGAAGTATCTCGTGAGCATGTCAAACGAGATCCTCGTTCAGCAGGACGATGCCGTTCGTGCTGGAACAGCACTCTCTGACGGTGCTATCACTCCAAGCGACATCCTTGCCATCAAGGGTTCTACTGCCGTTCAGGAATACATTGTAAATGGCGTTCAGGACGTTTACCGTGCACAGGGTCTTAAGATCAACGACAAGCACTTCGAGATCATCGTTCGTCAGATGATGCGTAAGGTTCAGATCAACGACCCAGGCGACACTACATTCCTTGAGCAGGAACTTGTTGACAAGCTCGACTTCCGTGAGGAGAACGACCGCATCTGGGGCAAGAAGGTTGTCACAAAGGCTGGCGACTCAAAGGTTCTCAAGCCAGGTCAGATAGTTTCTCTCCGCAAGCTTCGCGACGAGAACTCTGCTCTCAAGCGTCGTGACCTCAAGCTTGTTGAGGTACGTGATGCCGTACCAGCAACAGCTACTCAGGTACTTCAGGGTATCACACGTGCTGCCCTCCAGACAAAGAGCTTCATGTCTGCCGCATCATTCCAGGAAACTACAAAGGTTCTCAACGAAAGCGCTATCCGTGCAAAGGTGGACAACCTCGTAGGTATGAAGGAGAACGTTATCTGCGGTCACCTCATTCCTGCTGGTACTGGTCAGCGTGAGTTCGACAAGATCGTCGTTGCTTCTCGCGATGAGTACGAGCGCGCACAGATGACACGTCAGCACATCACTGACTACTATTAAGATTAAGATCACTTCCCGATAAGAAATGGGGGCATGTCGTAAGGCACGCCCCCACTTCTTTTTTCTTGAGATCAATGAAAAACACAGTGAAAATGCTAAAAAATCAGAAGTTTTATCGTCCGAATCCTACATATCTACATAAAGACTGCCTAACGGGTTATATATCAGTATGTTATGTCTATGTAGGCTTGTGGTAAACTCTACATGAATCCTACATAGTAGCCCGCCTGATACAAGAAACGGGGAGCCAAGTTGCTAAGAAATTGCCCCATATTTGCATTTTTCCTTATTATTATTTGGCTATATATCAGATATTTGTTAACTTTGTCGCGGCTATGGAGTACACCTGCTCCTACAAAGTATGCATACGAAAACAATTAAACATAAGCTTATGAAAAAACTATTTACTTTTAATCTCAAGTCACTCCTCCTAATGTGTCTTATGACATTGGGACTGACGGCGTCGGCGGAAGAGGTTACTTTTACCTTTAAGACCGACAAAGACATCACTTATGTATCAGAAGGAACTAGTGGCGGAGGTTCTGAATGTGAGGTCAATAAGAGCGGCATCACAATTACCGGTACCAATGCATACACTGCATCTACCAAATCACTTACAGTGTATGCAAAGTCAACAATGACAATCACTGCACCAGGAAAGATTTCCAAGGTGGATCTTGTTTATAATGGTAAGGTGTATCCATTTGATGAAGCTGTGGGTAGTGGTAAGAAGGGTGAGAAGTTCTCCACTTCTGGCTCAAACCCTGCATCGTTTACTCCTGCAACCCCTGCGGAGTCCATTACATTTTCTAACCCTAACGGAGGTAAATCAGAACTTCTTTCGGTAAAGGTAACTTATACTGCTGAAAGTGGTGGTTCTACTCCAGTGAAGACTCTCTCTTCAATAGCTGTTACAACTCAGCCTACAAAGACAGAATACACTGTAGGTGATGCTCTTGACCTTACAGGCTGTGTAGTTACTGCTACTTATAGCGACAACACAACAGCAAATGTAACATCTTCTTGTACATTCTCGCCTGCAAATGGTGCTAAGCTTGAGACTGCTGGCACTCAGAAAGTCTCAGTTTCTTACGAAGGTAAGACTGCTTCATTTGATGTTACCGTGAAGGCTGCTTCTGCGCCAGTAGAAGGTGGTGAGGAATATGCGCTTACCTCTCTCTCAGAGATTGGCAGGGCTGATGATGTCATCATCACTATGACGAATTCTTCTGGCACTTATGCCATGTCTAACAATAAAGGAACAGGCTCTGCTCCTTCTGCTGTGGCAGTAGCGGTTTCTGACAACAAGGTTACAACAGATGAAACCACTATCCTTTGGAATGTTGCTTACAACTCAACAGATCAGACTTTCGTAGTTTATCCAAAGGGAACCTCTAAGACTTGGCTCTATTGTACTAATACAAACAATGGTGTAAGGGTTGGTACAGGTACTGCAAAAACATTCCAGATCAAGGATGGCTATTTGTATGAAGATGGAACATCTGACCCTCGCTTTATTGGTGTTTATAATAGTGCAGACTTCCGTTGCTACAATTCAATTAATTCAAACATTAGTGGTCAGACTCTCGCTTTCTATGTAAAGAAGAACGCGGACGTTCCTGTAATTGAAACTGTTGCCACTCCAACATTCACCCCTGCTGCAGGTACATACACAGAGGCTCAGAGCGTAACAATCTCTTGTGCAACAGAAGGCGCTGCTATCTATTACACTACTGATGGCAAGACTCCTACAACTTCAAGCACAGCCTATACAGCTGCCATCACTGTTGACAAGTCTATGACCATCAAGGCGATCGCAGTGAAGGAAGGCATGGAAGACAGCGAAGTTGCATCTGCAAAATACGTGATAAATCTTCCTGTTGTTCTTGCTGGTTCAGGCGAAGGTACAGCAGCATCTCCTTATGACGTAACTCGTGCTCTTGACTATATTGCAAAGAATCAGGACGCTACTGTAGAGGTGTATGTTGAAGGTATTATCTCAAACATTAAGTCTATTGATGTCACTAAGTATGAAAGAGCTCAGTACTATATTTCAAACGATGGTTCTGAGACTGACCAGCTTTACATCTTTAATGGATATTATCTTAATGGTGAGAAGTTTACTGCCAATGATCAAATAAAGGTTGGTGATAAAGTTGTAGTTTGTGGTAAGTTGATGGACTATAATGGAACAAAGGAGATGGATGCTAACAATAAGATTGTCAATATTGAGTCATCTACTTCTGGAAAGATTACTCCTGTTCTCAAGTTTGCTCCTGCTTCGGTTACAGCTACTCTTGGCGAAGAGTTCGTGGCTCCTGTACTTACAAACGAAAGCAATGTAGATGTTTCTTACTCTTCTTCAAAGGAAGAAGTTGCTACAGTAGATGCTTCTACAGGTGCTGTTACTCTCGTAGGTGCTGGTACTACTACCATCACAGCTAAGTTTGCCGGCAATGACACTTACAATGCTGTTCAGGCTTCATATACCCTTGTTGTGGAGGAAAGCAAGCCTGTTGTGGAAACCGTTGAGCGCGCTATCGTAACTACCTACAATGGTACATGGTATGCTGCCACTCCGGAATTAAGCAGCAAGAAACTTGTTGCTGTTGAGGTAGTGGTAATGGACGGAAAGGTTTATTATGCAGGTGACAAGACAATTGCTTGGGCGTATGCTGAGGCTGATGGCACATTCGCAACTGCTGATGGCAAGTATCTTGCACAATCAGGTACAGGTACAGATGTTACTATATCTGCAACAGGCAATATTAAATGGTCTTTTGAGACTAAGGGCATGGTCAATGCTAATACAAAGGATCGCGTCCTCATTTACAGATCAGGTTCTGGCTTCGGAAACTATGGCGGTACAAATGCCGGTAAGAGCGGTTACGCTACCAAGTCAGAGATTCTTCCAATAGCTACTGCAGAAGAGTTGGCTGCTGCTATGGCAGAGGCTGCTAATGTAGAGATCACTTCTGCTGGCTACGCTACTTACTGCCCAATGTTCACTAACGTTGCAATTCCTGCAAACGTGGAGGTTTACTCTGTTCAGAGCGGTCCTAAGAATGATGTAGTGGCACTTACAAAGTATGAAGGCACTACATTGAAGCAGGGTGAGGGTGTTATCCTCGTAGGCGATGCAAGCATCTATACATTCGCTACTACTGCAGATGACGCTACAGCTATCGATGGCAACCTCCTCAAGGGTGCTACTTCGGATACTGAGCTTGCAGAGAACACTGCTTACATTCTTGCTAACGGTGCAGAAGGCGTAGGCTTCTATATCAACGAGGCAGGTACTATCAAGGCTGGCAAGGCTTATCTCCCTGCAAGTGGCAGCGCAGCTCCTGTACTCAAGTTCGTCATCGACGATGCTAATGCTATTCAGTCTGCGACTGAGGCTGAAGGCTACAAGCTAAAGGCTAATGGCGCTTATAACCTTGCAGGTCAGAAGGTAGCTTCAGACTATAAGGGCATTGTCATCATGAACGGTAAGAAGTTCCTTAAGAAATAACATAATTAATTATGAAGACATACACAAAACCCGTAATGGAAAAGATTGAGCCACAGACAGAGTCTATGCTCAAATCTGCGTCTGTTCCTGTCAAGCCAGGTACTGTCAACCCAGGTGCGGCACTTGCACCGGAGTTCGATGATATCCTTGACGACACGCCAAAAGAAGAATTGTAATCAATCCCACCTCCCCTCTCATGAGGTAATAACAAGCGAACTCCCACGGAAACAATTCAAATGTTTCGTGGGAGTTTTTTGCTATCATTAGACTATCAATAAATTTAACTTATTGTACTTATCATGTGCATCAGTCATATAAGTATAATTTATTGATAATATTTCCGATTACATACTACTTGCTTATGATATCTATTTCCAGACATATTCTCACTCTCTTGGTGTTCATTCTCTCTTGTTCCTCAGCATTGGCGCAGGGACAGCAAGCAGGAAGCTTGCGGCCGAAGGTGGCACTCGTCCTTGGAGGCGGTGGCGCAAAGGGAGCTGCTGAGGTAGGCGTGCTCAAGTATGTAGAGCAGTCAGGCGTACCTGTTGACATTGTCGTGGGCACGAGTATCGGCAGCATTGTCGGTGGCTTGTATAGCGTAGGCTATCGTTCCGAACAGCTTGACAGCATGTTCCGGTCGCAAGAGTGGCTGAACCTGTTTATGGGCAGGAAGACAAAATACGGGAGGAATCCCGTTGAGAAGGAAGATAGTGTGACATACGTCTTCGGATTCCCTATCAGGAAGAGTAGGCCGAGAGGCGGTCATGGCATGCTCCGTGGCGACAGCATAGTGAATATGCTGGATAAGATGATAGGCATCCAGGGCAATATGGATTTCGACTCGTTGCCTATACCATACCGTTGCGTTGCTGTTGATATGGAATCTTTTGAGGAAGTAGTGCTCCGTCAGGGCAATCTTGCTCGGGCTATGCGTGCCAGCATGGCGATTCCATTGGCTTTCCGACCTGAGAAAATCGACGGAATGTCGCTTGCTGACGGTGGCTTGCTCAACAATCTGCCCGTCGATGTGGCAAAGCAGATGGGCGCAGACATCATCATTGCTGTTGACCTGACGGTGAACAAGCACGAAAACTATGAGGGGCTGTCAGATATGTTTGAACCTCTCAAGGATTTGCAGGTGCATAATCTCTTCCGTTGGGCAATGGATCGTCCTGACCTAAAGAAGTATCATGAGAACGTGAAGGCGGCTGACATATATATAAATCCGCCGCTGAAAGGCTATGACGCTACAGATTTCCGTCGGGAAAAGATAGAAAAGATGATTGCCATTGGCGAGGAGGCTGGCAAGCAAGTACTGCCGCAGCTTCTGGAACTGAAGAATAAAATTCAAGAGGGATACACGTCTGCGGCAGGGTTGAAATTTGAGAAGCTGCGGCTCATCTGCTCCGGTGGCGCATAGCCAGGCGTATTGAGACCGAGTAGGGTAGAGGTGTTTTCCCCCTGCTCGTCATACTGCTTGCTCGCTCCGAAGTCTATGAGGATGGCATTGTCATGCTCGTCAATCATGATGTTGCCCGGCTTTAGGTCAAGGTGCAGGCAGTTTCTTGAGTGGACATACAGGAGCGCATTCGCCACCTGTCGGATGTATTTAAGCACAACCGCCTCGTTCAAAGCACCGGTTCTGCTTATTCTTTCATACAGCGATTTTCCGTTTATGTAGTCCATCACATAGTATGCCGTGCCGTTCTCCTCGAATATGTCCGATACTCGTACTATGTTCGAATGGTTGTATCCAGCAATGGCATTGGCTTCCTGAAGGAATTTCCTCTTCAGCTTTGCCACAAGATCCGTCTTGCTCTGTGTGGCTACAGACACTCTTGAGCTTGCAGCATCACGGTTGCAGTAGTCCTTTACGAAGAACTCCTTGATGGCAACCCTCTTGTTGAGAGGGGTGAAAACAGCCTCGTATGTGCAGCCGAAACCGCCCGAGTTTATAAATCGGATTATTCTGTATCGTCCTCTTTGAAGTTGTGAATTGGCTCTAAGATACATAGGGTTAAAGTGTTAGTTGGGTGCAAAGTTAATAAAACAATTGCATATTAAGGCGCGTTTTATGTAATTTTTTGTACCTTTGCACAGAAAAAACAAGCGATTGTCCCATTTTATGCTACAGCTAATATCAAAACATCGTACTAAAATAATGGCGTTTGCCATATTTTGCATTCTCTTGACCCATTCGGGAGCATATTTCGAATGGGGATTCTTGAATAGGCTCTTTTCGATGGGTATAGGAGGGGTTGACTATTTCTTCTTCCTGTCAGGATTCGGACTATACTATTCATATTCAAAGGATTCCAATGCCTTGCGCTTCTACAAGAAGAGATTCATTAGGATCATGCCGATGTTTCTCTTGGTACTTTTGGCGTCCAAGCTCCTTCAAAACTCCTTCTCGTGGGGACCTTTCCTCAAGCTTGCCTCCACCATAGGGTTCTGGTTTCCAAAGGATTGGGGATGGTCATATTTCGCTTGGTTTGTCTCTGTCATACTCTTTTTGTATCTCATTTTCCCGCTGTATTACCGCTTGCTCAGGAAACGCCCAGTGCTGACAACATGCTCTGCGATAGGCATCGCGTGCCTGCTTGTAGGCATGTATATTTACTTGTATTTCGTTGTGTGGCCGACAGTGTATCACGGCACAATACTGTTTTATGCGAGAATCCCGGTGTTTGTTTCCGGTGTTTTGGCAGGTTATTATAGCAAACAGAAGAGGGAACCTGCCCGCCCATGGCTCTTTGTGCTTGTTGCCATAGTTGCATTTGTGGTATATTTCTTCTGGCTTGCCAACTATGAATACCGGTTCCTGTATAAGACGGCATTGTTTTTCCTGCCCTATTTCTTCATCGTTCCTGGGGGAAGTTATGTCATTGCCTTGATTTTCGAGAAACTGCAAGGCTGCAAAGTACTGAATAAGGTAGTTGACCTTATAGGCAGTTCCACATTGGAAGCATATTTGCTCATCAACACAATCTACTATTATAAGAATAACTTCGTCGCATTTGTCGGCAATAAGTTGCTGGGCATCGCGCTAATGGTCTTGACTACTATGGTCGTAGCCATTATTCTTCATTACTTGATGGGGCTCGTCATTGGACTTTTCGAGAAGGGGGCAAAGAAACTCTCTGGCAAATGCTCTGCGCAGCATCAGTAGCGCCATTGATACTATTTTGTCAGAAAATCACTTCCAAAGCATAACTCTATGAGTTTCGTATGAAAACTCTATGACTTTTGACCAAAAACTCTATGAGTTTTGCACCAAAAGTGCCACAGTTTTTACCCAAAACTGTGGCACTTTTTTCTGCTGTTCCTAATGTATTGTTATTCAGAGCGTTACGGAAGCTGCTTTTATAGCAAGAAATACCTCCATACCCACTGATACTATTTTGTCATTTCTTGATAGTGTCATTGTCTTTTCCTCCAATAGTCATATATTCTGCTGCAAAGTTACACTTTTTATTCCAAAAAGCAAATAAATCCAAAAGAATTCAATGAAAAACAAAAAAGTCGCCCGACTCTGAGAGTCAGACGACTTATAGAACTGTGTCGTTCGCTTTGATTACTTTGCAGAATCCTGAGCAGCTGAATCAGCAGGAGCCTCAGTCTGAGCAGCTGAATCCTGAGCAGCTGAATCCTGAGCAGCAGAATCAGTTGTAGCCTCTGTAGAGTCAGCAGGAGTTTCAGCTGGCTTCTGAGCACCGTCACATGAAGCGAAAGAGATAGCTGCAACAGCAGCGAACATAAGAACTAACTTTTTCATTTTCTTTAATTTTTTAAATTGTAATACAATCGTGTTATTTTGATTTTCTGGGTGCAAAGGTATATGCTTTAAGTGAATTGCAAAAACATTTGTTTTGAAAAAATTGTTTAAATAGTGTTAATTTGATAATTATCAACGGGTGTGTACGACAACAGCGTCTTTTTTGCTGTTTATGCTCGTTAGTTTCACCTTCACTATCGTGTTGTCCAAATATTTCGTTTCATGACCTTTATCATCCTTGTTTTCAGTAGGTTTAAGCACAATCTTGATGTAGTTGTCCGTAAAGCCACTGAAGGTGTTGCCCTTTCCCTTCTCAAGAAGCACCAGTCGCTCCTCGCCGAGATGCTTCGTGTAGAAGTCGAGAGTCTTCTGTTCCGACAGCTCAAGGAGCTTGTTGGAGCGGCGCTTCTTCTCCTGTTCATCTACTATATAAGGGATTTTCAGCGCAGCAGTGCCTGGGCGTTCGCTGTATGGGAAGACGTGGAGTTGCGTAACGTCGAGGCTTTTCAGGAACTCATAGCATTCCTCGAAGCACTCCGGAGTCTCGCCACGGCAGCCAACCATCACGTCAACACCGATGAAAGCGTCAGGCATATACTGCTTGATGAGCTCTATCTTATGGCGGAAGAGGGCGGTGTCGTAGCGGCGGTGCATGAGTTTCAGCACAGTGTCCGAACCGCTCTGCAGTGGAATGTGGAAGTGAGGCATGAATTTCTTGCTACGCGCGCAATATATAATAATGTCGTCCGTGAGCAGTTCCGGCTCGATGCTGCTTATGCGATAGCGCTCTATGCCCTCTACTTCATCGAGTGCTTTCACGAGATCGAAGAAGGTTTCTCCTGTAGAGCGACCGAAATCGCCGATGTTCACGCCTGTTATCACGATTTCCTTTCCGCCCTTTGCCGCAACTTCCTTCGCCTGGTTTACGAGGAAGTCCACTGAAGCATTGCGCGAAAAGCCGCGAGCATACGGTATTGTGCAGTAGGTGCAGAAGTGGTTGCA
>JAZRXS010000030.1:0-5023 GCA_045600325.1 Prevotella sp. | reverse complement strand
GCTCCGAAAGGTTCACGCCAGCGTTCTTGCTTTCCTTGGCAACGGTAACCTCAAGGACGTTCTCCTTATCACCGAAGAAAACGCGGTCGGTGACATCTGCCGTAATGCGATAGAAGCCGCCCTGGTGCGAACCGACAGCCTTTCTGCCATTGATCTTGGCAGACATGTCGGTCATAGCCGCCTCGAAGATGAGGTTTATGTGGTGGTTTGCCCACTCAGCAGGCAACTTGAACTTATACTTATACTGCCCTTCCTCGTCTGCGATGCCCTCAGGAAAAGCCTTTCCGTAGAACTTCATGCCGTACTGGTAAGTGCCGAAGCCCTGTAGTTCCCAGCATGAAGGCACGCCAATCTTGGTCCATTTGCCGGAATTGTTGCCACCAGTGCAGAAGAAATCCCACTCCACCATATCGTCACAGCCGTGGCCGGAGAGGTATTGCAGTTGGGTTTCAACAGAGTTAGCAACGGTTTGCTTCGAGCCTTTTATGGTTTGCTTCTGGGCAAAAGAGCTGAGAGCGAGAGCACTTATAGCGGCTAAGGTGAGGGTTCTTTTGAGGATGTTCATGGATGAAAAGTGAGAAATTTGCACAAAAGGGTCAGACCCCTTTGTGCAAATTTTATGGTTAGTTAATGTTTATCTTGCAGTCAGATCCTGGGATGAGATTCTCGTCAATGATCACTTCACCGGCAGAATCTGCTGTGATGAAGCCTGTGCGAGGGTTCTTTATGCTCTTTATGCCGCCCTTGATGGTGGCTTTCACGTCAGAATATTCGAAAGCGAGGTCTGATTCTGGATCGAAAGTGCAGTCTTCAAGAACGAGACCTTCAGCATAGCAAAGTGGCTGACCGCCAGCAATATGGCAACGCACGAACTTAACATTGCGCGAATGCCATGCAAGGAACTCACTCGTCACCTTAGAGTCGTAGATGGTAACATTCTCCGCCTCCCAGAAAGCGTCTTTTGTATCAATGACGGCATTGCGGATAACGGCGTTCTTCACGTACTGGAAAGCATATTTTCCCTGGTAGTTCATGTTTTCTATCTCGATGTTCTCGCTGCGAAGGAAGAAGTAGTCGCCGCCCTTCACGTTGCAGTCAACGAGTTTCGTGTCACGGCAACTCCAGAAAGTCTCCAGTGCATTCGTGAACTCACAGCGATGGAGAACGGCGCGTTCAGTCTCGCGGAATGACTTCGGACCGTCTATCGTGCAGTCGTTCATCTCAATGTCGTAGGTGTACCACAGCGTAGCGCGGCTTGGCTCGGCGATGGTACAGTTGAACATCTGCAATCCGAAGATGCGCCAAAGCACATAGTTGCCTTCGAAGCGGCTGTTGCGGCAAACGATGTTTGAGCATTCCTTGAGGCCCGATTCGCCCTCAAGTATCGTGATGTTATTTACTTCAAGGTCGTGCGAAGCATAAAGCGGACGCTCGCCTCCGTATGTTTTGTTTTCTATTATTGTCATTGGTTTTTAATGGGTTATATAGCGTTATTAAGGTGCAAAGATACTAATATCATTCGGAAATACAAAGTGTTTTCCTGCTTTTTTGAATCAAACTGAAACAAATGCGCGTAATGCGCGTAATTTCATCCGTAATTTATATGTTTTATTATGGAATAATTACGCGTATTATGCGCATTAGCTTCAGTTCAAGTTTAGCCTTAAGCTCCTATTTGTTTGCGTCATCACTATTTGCCACGCGTCCAGCCTCAAGTATTGGAAGGCCGGCTTCCGTTGGGATGTAGATAACCTTGCCCGTGAAGTCCTTCTGCTGGCGCACCCAGAGATACTGGATATAGGTAGGAGTGATTGAGCCGTTCTCTATTCTGATAGCCTCGGCAGCACCCTTTGCACGCTCGATTTCCGCCTGAGCGTTGAGCTTTTCAGCCTCAAGGTTTGCCTTTGCTTCCTCAATCTTGATACGGCGGTTCTGCTCAGCCTTTGCAAACTCTGCCTTACCGGACATTTCCTGTTCCCATACGTTATAGAGTGGAAGTCCGAAAGCGAAGAGAGCAATGAGCAACGCAGCTCCAATAACGCCCAACACGATTCCTTTCACGCTGATATTCAACTGGTTATTGTTATAAGTTTTCATAATTGAACTTGATTAATGATTATCAATATAATTGTTCCTTCTTGGTACGGCAAATGCCATCACGATGTATAGCAATACGCCAGGGAAGCCTGCAGAGAAGATTGTCAGGGCTGCGTAAGCTATGCGTACGAGAGCTGGATCAAGGTCAAAGTATTCTGCAAGTCCACCGCAAACGCCTGCGATCTTCTTGTCTGTTTCGGAAAGAGTAAGTCGTTTCTTCATAGCGGTTTGAGTTTTAGGGAATTAAACAAGTCTTACACGATAGTCACTGCAGTACCAGCAGCTGTTACCATAAGCATACTGCCGTTTGCACCGATTGTCTCATAGTCGAGGTCAACACCGATCACTGCGTTTGCGCCCATCTGCTGAGCTCTCTGCTGCATTTCTGCGAGAGCAGTCTCCTTAGCCTCACGGAGAACCTTCTCGTAGCTACCGCTGCGACCGCCCACGATGTCACGGATGCCAGCGAAGAAGTCCTTTACAAAGTTTGCGCCGATGATTGTCTCGCCTGTAACTACACCGAAGTAGTTTGTTATCTGCTTACCTTCAATGGTAGGAGTTGTTGTTACTAACATGATGTTTCTGTTTTTAGTGGTTAATAATATTATTGTTTTGATGGTGCAAAGGTAATGGTATTTTACCTATTTTCCGCAACAAAAGCAATATTGTATTAAAAAATCCGCCAAAACAAACAAAACTGTTGCAACGTTGCAAGACATAAGTTGCAAAAAGAATCCCCTGTTTCGCCAGTTGTTGAGCTGCGCGGAACAGGGGAAAATTTTTTAATTATGGAGGTTATGCCTGATACTTTGGAGAAGGACCATATTGGTTCTCTGTTTGCTGAGAATCCTTACAAGCCCATATGATAAGAATGATAGCACCTACGACAGGGATAAGGGAAATGAGAAGTGCCCAACCGCTCTTGCCAATATCATGCATACGGCGAACTGCCACACCCCAAGATGCAGGAAGGAGAGCAAGCGATACTATACCGCCAATGATAGCGCCTACATCACCGCACATCTGGAGTGCGTAAGAAAGGAGGCTTGTAGCGAGAGCGAACCACCAGTACTCAGAACGACGAGCACGGCCTTCAAGCTTAAAGAAATACTTTTCCATCACGCAAGTCTTAACTGCTTCAACGAAATTCATTTGAGGAACCATAATGTTAATTGATTTTAAAAAGGTTAGTAAATTAGGATATTAAATTGTTATTTGGTGATTTTTGTTTTCTCTACAGATAGCTGACAGTTTCTGCCAACGGCTTGCGAGAGAAGTGGTTAGAGAGCGGCTTGGCATCTTCCGTAGCATAGCCGAGGTCGAGAAGCATTAGGATGTCCTCGTTCTCAGGAAGTCCAAGTTCTGCATGAAGATCGTCAATGTGAACACAATTCAACCAGCAGCTGTCAACGCCTTCATTGGCAGCAGCAAGCATCATGTGAGTGGCAACGATTGCAGCATCCTCTGTTCCCGACTTGCGGTGGTCAGTGTCAGGACCTTTGCTTGTAGGATAAGTATAGACATTCTCCTTGTCGAAAGCCACGACGAGCACCGTTGGAGCACCGTAGCGGCAAGGAGTATGCTTGTCAACGACGGCAAGTTTCTCTGGAGATTGCACTACATAGATGTGCTGCTCCTGGAGGTTCTTTGCTGTTGGTGCCACGCGGCCAGCCTCGAGTATTGCGTCGAGCTGTTCCTTTGTTATCTGCTTTGCGCTGTCATACTTCTTGCATGAATAGCGGTTCTTGATTACTTCTGAAAATTCCATATTGTGTGTTGTGATAGGGTTTGTGTATTTCAATTGGGTGCAAAGTTATTAATAATATAGGAAAACAGCAAGAAATCTGACAACTTTTTTTTCGATATTGACATTTTTTGTACGGAGTTCCCAGTTGTAACTTCTGGCTTTTTCTGACAAAACCATGGGAGTTCCAAAATTTTTCGTATACAAACTCACTACAGTTTTGTATACAAACTCGAGTGGAGTTTGTATACGAACTTTTTTGTAACTAACAAAGATTCCACCAAATTCAACCTAATATAAACACTTTTATTTGGGTGGAATTTGGTGGAATCTTTGTTTAATAATTAGGGAACAAACACTGATTTTTAAAATCACAAGACAATTGTGGTGGAAATAAAAACACAAGTTACGCAAGTGACACAAGATTTTTTTTGAGGCATAACGTAAAATTGCCGTAAAATGACTCGTAAAATTTCATGAATAATTTTATGGGAATTTTACGTTTAAAGCATGAAACTCATGAAACTTTTTAGTCTATACCCCAAAACTTGTGTAGCTAGTGCAACTTGTGTTTTAATCTCGTCCTATACTACTTGTTTATTATTTCCCTTAAGAAAATAGCCATTCTTGAGAAATTCTTTGTTATTTTTGACGCTTTTATATTATAAATGTGTAACTTTGCCACGATTTATGGACATACGCCCACAAACTTCATGGGCTGTTGTCCCGGAAACTATGGCAGACAAGCTCTACTACAACATAAAGGAAGTGTCGAAGATGATTGGTGTTGAGCCAAGCACCTTGCGCTATTGGGAGAAGGCTTTTCCTACATTGCAGCCCAAGACCACAGGCAATGCTGTTCGCCAATATACAAAGGAGAACATCGAACTCATCCGACTCATCCATAACCTCGTGAAGGTGCGAGGACTGAAGCTCGAGGCGGCACGAAAGGAAATTTCGGCAAACCGTGGCGTGGTGGAGAAGAAAACAAAGACCGTAGAACTGCTGACGAAGGTCAGAGACGAGCTACAAGCCATAAAGGCGCAGCTTGAGGAGCTTTAAAGCCCCACCCCCTGCCCCTCCCCCTAATGGGAGGGGAGTAGAATGACTATGATGTGCAAATAATTAATAACTGATAACTCAACTTTCCCACCCTTGGTAAGAAACGTAACTTGTTGATTT
>JAZRXS010000029.1:0-4783 GCA_045600325.1 Prevotella sp. | reverse complement strand
TTTTGACAATAAAAGTTTGGTGAATCTTGTTTCGCTTGTTGGTTTTCCATGTTCAAGTATTGATTCCAGCATGGACTCTCTTTTTTCAAAGTTATCTAACGAGATGGAATCAAACTCTTTGCGAGTTCCAACAATATATATACGCTTTCTGTCCTGTGCCAATCCGAAATCTTTTGCATTCAGAACACGGAATGACACATTGTAATTTAATTCCTTGAGTGTTCCGAGAATTACCTCAAGAGTTTTTCCTTTGTCATGATTAACAAGTCCTTCTACATTCTCCAACAAGAATCCCATAGGACGATGCTTCTCAATTATCCTGGCAACGTCAAAGAAGAGAGTTCCTCTCGTGTCGGCAAAGCCTTTTCGCAAACCAGCAGAAGAAAAAGCTTGGCAAGGGAAACCACCAAGTACAATGTCAAATTCGGGAATGTCTGAAGTGTGAATTTTTGTTATGTCACCCATTATTTCTTCATCGGGGTGATTCTGACGGAGTACTTTTAATGCAGCTTCCTTAATCTCAGATGTCATGACACAGACCGTTGGAATGCCTTGCTTTTGGCAAGCCAACTCCAAACCTTTTCTTATTCCGCCCATACCTGCAAATAAATCTATGAAGCGAAGAGGTCTATCTGTGTTGAATATTCTTGGCATGAAGATATTGTTTCTTTTTTCAAATGCAAAATTAGTATTTTCCTTTCAATTATCCAACAAATCAAATAATTATTAAATCTAGAGTTGAGCAAAACGTTTGTTTAGGTCGTTTTTTTCTCTTTTCTTAAAGAATTAAAGCCTTGAATTGAACCTTATTCTACGTTTCTCTAACCATCAATAAACTTTTTATCCTAGCGTTAATTAATCCAAGTACGTTTTGGGAGTTCTTCGCCGTTGGTGTTCAGCGAACAGCGTTGCCATTTGCTGCTTATCTGTTCGAATGTGATGCCACTCTTTGCACTACGGATTGTGTCTGTAAGCCACATATAGCGGCTGTAAATTTCTTTAGCCATGGTATTATAAATGGTTTGTACTGCTGCAAAGTTAATACTTTCTTTTTAATATTCAAAATAATAGTTGGGAATGTTGTAATTAGAAATCAAAATAGCCACGTCTCTCTTGCTGTGAGAAACGTGGCTATTGTTATTATTACTTATTTGTTTACAGTTATTAAATCTTCATCAGGGTAGCGATCTTAGTGCCGCGAGTGACCTTCTGACCCTGCTTTACGCATACTTCGTCGAGCTTACCAGCGAATGGAATCTGTACTGGACACATCTCACCCCATGAAGTGAGGATGTAGCAGAATGGCTGACCAACTTCGTACTTAGTGCCAACGAGTGGTTCGATGCAGTCGTGAAGTACACACTCTGTAGCGAATTCGAAGTAAATCTGTCCTGATTCAACAGCACCGAGGTCGTAGTAAGCCTTGCCGCCACCGCCTGCTGCCTGTGCCTTCTGCTCACGAATCTTCTTGCAGTCGGCAAGGAAGTTCTCCTTAGCCTTACCGCTCTTGTAGTTGCGATACTGCTCTGGGTGCATAGCGAGTTCGTAGAGTTCCTCGTCGTCCTGACCACGATCCCAACCGTTCTCTTCCATTTCCTTGATGAAGTCAGGGAGAGCGTTCTTGAGAAGAGTGTGAGGGTCAGCATCTGTGAACTCACGTCCCTGCTCCTTAGCCATCTTGACGAGTTCAGCATCAATCTCGCCAGGAATCTTACCCGACTTACCGAGAATCATACCCCACATTGAGTCGTCCATCATTGCGAAGCGTCCCTTGCCCTGAGCCATTGTGAGGAGGTTCATGAGGGCGATGTTCTTCACATACTGTGAGAATGGAGTTACGAGTGGTGGGTAACCAACGCGTGGCCATACATACTCAACCTCATTGAAGAGCTTCACGAGCATTTCGTCTGAAGTATATTCCTTCTCGCCCTTCTTCTTGAGGATATTGTTGATAGCAGAATGAATACCTGCAAGGTCAGCCATCATAGAACCCATCATACCGCCAGGGAGACCGCAACCGAGGAGAAGCGATGACATGTGCTTGTTTCCTGGGTTGATGAAGAGTCCGAGCCAGTCGTCGATGAACTCCTGAGTGAGTGAACGAGCCTGCATGTAAGCGTTCATGTTGATGTCCTTAACCTCGAAACCTTCGTTCTTGAGCATGCTCTGAACAGAAATGATGTCTGGATGAACCTTACCCCAAGAAAGTGGCTCGATGGCAGTATCAATGACGTCTGCACCATTGTTGCAGACCTCAAGGATAGAAGCCATGGAAAGACCAGGGCCAGAGTGGCCGTGATACTGTATGATGATGTCAGGCCACTTTGTCTTGATAGCCTTTGTAAGCGCACCGAGCATAGCAGGCTGACCGATACCAGCCATATCCTTCAAACAGATTTCCTCTGCACCAGCAGCAATAACCTGCTCAGCGATACCCATGTAGTAATCTACGGTGTGAACAGGAGATGTAGTGATACAGAGAGTAGCCTGTGGAGTCATGCCGGCAGCCTTAGCCCACTTGATGGAAGGGATGATGTTGCGCACGTCGTTGAGTCCGCAGAAAATACGTGGGATGTCAACGCCCTGAGCGTGCTTAACCTTGTACTGAAGCTCACGCACATCATCTGGAACCGGATACATGCGGAGCGCATTCAAGCCACGGTCGAGCATGTGGGTCTTGATGCCCACCTCGTTGAAAGGCTTTGTGAACGCACGCACTGCCTTATTAGGGTTTTCACCAGCAAGGAGATTAACCTGCTCAAAAGCACCACCGTTTGTTTCAACACGGTCGAAACAGCCCATGTCGATGATGGCTGGAGCCACGCGAACGAGCTGGTCCTTTAGTGGCTGGAACTTACCAGAACTCTGCCACATGTCACGATAAACGAGACTGAATTGTATCTTTTTCTTACTCATAGGTATTGGTTTTTCACTTTTTACTTTTCGTTATTTCATTCAAGTGTTCTCGGCACAAAATTATAAATTATTTTGATAAACAACTAATTATCACGCATAAACTTAATGATATTACTCGTGTTTTACCACATTTATCAATACTTTATGGTATGTGGAATGCGGTTTTATGCCATAAAATATCGGCTATACTATATTTTTTGTGTATCTTTGCGCACAAATTAATATCCTACATTCAATGAAACAAACCATTTCCGACATGCAGAATGACCCTATGGGAGCTGCCATATACGAGTATCACAGCACAGGCAAGGCTGACCGGCTGCGTGTACTCTCTTCCATGTTTGAGGAGGACGAGATACCTGTGGAAACCCTGTTCCGATCTTTTGACGAGATGCCGCCAATAGAACAGCAGGCTTTGCGACTGGCAGAAGGCAGGATTCTGGATGTTGGAGCCGGTTCAGGGTGTCATAGTTTGGTGCTTCAGGATATGCAGAAGGACGTCACAGCCCTTGACATCTCTCCGCTTGCCGTGAAGGCGATGAACGAGCGAGGCGTGAGAAAGGTGGTGGAACAAGACCTGTTCGACAAGTCGCTTGTGGGCACTTACGACACGTTGCTGATGCTCATGAACGGTTCGGGCATTGTGGGAGAACTGTGCAACATGCCACTTTTCTTCAAGCGTGCGGAGCAGTTGTTGTCGCCTGATGGTAGCATACTCATGGATTCCTGTGACCTGAGCTATGTCTTTGAGGATGAGGACGGTTTCTTTGATACCACGGAATTCGAGAACTATTACGGTGAAGTGGATTTCCAGATGTGCTATAAGGACATCACTGGCAATGCCTTCAACTGGCTATATATAGACTTTGACACCTTGCAGGAGGAAGCGGACAGGTGCGGATTTACTGCGGAACTGGTGGCTGAAGGTGAGAACAACACCTACCTTGCACGTTTGAAAAAGAAGTAAAAACGCTATGATGAAAAGAATAACCCTTATGATTTTTTGCTTGCTCAATGCCTTCTTGGCATTTGCGCAAGAGGCTTTGAACAGCCATAACATCATTATCGATGGTCGCCTTTCGGATGCGGAGGCTGCTAAATCGCCGTATATATTCAATGATTTCACGGAGGCTTCACACCATTTTGTGGATGGAACTGCCGACAATCCGATGCGCGTGAGCATAAAGCCGTGGGTGTATTGGATAGACAATCCGAACGATACTACGGTGATGGTTGGCAAGAACGGTGCGGCTCCTATCGGTTTGTACGTGAAATGCCAGTACCTTCAGCTCATCGGACTCGGCGAAAAGCCAGAGGATGTGGTACTTGCGTCGCGTCGCGGTCAGACGCAAGGAGCCATAGGCAACTACACAATGCTGGACTTTACCGGCGACGGTCTCGTGGTAAAGAACCTCACGATGGGCAATTTCTGCAACGTGGACCTGGTCTATCCTCTTCGCCCGGAACTTGGGATGAAGAAGAAAAGCAGCACCATCACTCAGGCTCATGTGGCAAACTGCCATGGCGACAACATTTATGCTGAGAATGTTCGCTTCATTTCCCGACTGAACATGACACCTCTTGGCGGTGCGCGTCGCATTCTTTTCAAGGACTGCCACATGGAAATGACCGACGATGCCCTTTGTTCAACGGGAGTCTATCAGCATTGCGACTTCGATTTCTATGGTTCGCAACCAGCTTGGAACACAGATACTTACGGCGCTGTCTTCATAGATTGCGACTTCAATGTGATGCACGGCTCTGCGCAATTCTTCTGCAAAGCCCAGAACCCTGTAACAGCCATCAACTGCCGGTATAACCCCACCCCAACCCTCCCCCCAAAGGACCTTCCCCTAACCCCTTCCTT
>JAZRXS010000028.1:0-6826 GCA_045600325.1 Prevotella sp. | reverse complement strand
GCGCCACCTTGTGCAGCGAAGACCATAAGGACGGAGAGTCCGACGATAGTCCACCAGCTGCCTTCATGCGGGAAGTCGAGATATGCGTAGAAATATATCTGGCAGCAGAGCATTATCACGATGTAGATGGCAGATATAGGCAAAAGCTTCTTGAGGAGTACGAGCCAGATGTTGCCGCCGTTTTTCTTGAGAGTCTCGCGTGCAGTACCCTCGCGAAGTTCAGAGCCGAGCGAATAGATGCTCATCATTCCGACGAACATAATGATGAGTCCAGGAATGATCATCGTGGAAAGATAGGCGTTGTAGTTGGTCCATGGATTGCCTATCATGTGGGTGTCGAGCAGTACCGGCTGGAGGAAAGTCTCTATCTGCTGGTTGGAAGCCCCCTTTGCTTGCAGCTTAGCCTGACCGACGGCAGCCTTTGCAAGTGTGGCAATGGTGCGAAGATCCTTGTAAGCGAGCGTGCCGGCAGTGAAGAATGCTGCGTTGTAATAAACCTTTATGGTAGGCTGTCGCATGGAAGTGACCTTGCTGCTCATGTCCTGTGGGAAGACTATGTAGCCGTATATCTCGCATTTCTCCAATGCTTCCCTTGCCTCCGCCTCGGTGCGATAGACCTCCTTCACGGAAGTTGACTGGAAGGCATCAACACGGCGGATGAGCGTGCGGGTGGTTGAGGAGTTGTCAAGGTCAACCACGCCTACGGGAAGTTCCATAGGCAAGCCTTCCGTCATCAGCGTTGTGAAGAAGATGATGACGAAAACGGGAGCGATGATGTAGAGGAATAAAGACAACCTCCCCCGTCCCCTCCACAGGAGGGGAGCCTCAGAAGAAAAGAGTCCTGAGTTTATCTTTCTATTAGTTACACCTTTTTTCAGCATTTTTCGGCTCCTCCCCTGTGGGGAGGTTGGGTGGGGTTTTATTTTAATATCAAGCTCATACCTGGCCTTAAGCCGTCAACTGCATTTACAGGACGTGCCTTTACCTCGAAGGTCTTGATGTCATACTGACCTTTTTCCTTGGTAGCTTTCCAGACAGCGTATGTGCCCTGGTCCTTCATTGCGAAGACTTTGAGCTTGATTTCTTTATCGAAGGCTGGGCAATAGGCGGTAATCACGGAGCCAATCTTTATGCCCTTGAGCTTGTCTTCGCGGATATTGAATGTGCCCCAAGCGTCGTTCATCATGGCGATTGTCATCACTGGACTGCCGGAACCGACGAGTTCGCCAATCTTTGGATAGATGGCAGCAACCTCACCGTCGAACTCCGCACGCTGAACAGTTTCCTGAAGGTATGAGTTGACCTCCTTCACAATGCCCTGAGCCTGACCTCGCTTGGCAGCGGCAGCACGCTTTTCCTCATCGCGAGCGCCAGCAACAGCCATGTCGTACTGGCTCTTTGCAGCCTCACACTGTGCTGTATTTGCCTTGAGAAGGGCGAGGGCTTCATCGCGCTTCTGGGCAGTCATAACGCCACCTTCATAGAGACGATTGACGCGTTCGTATGACTTCTCTGCGATCTCCTTCGCAGCCTTTGCCTGTTCCCAAAGTTGGCGAGCACCACGAATCTGCTCTTCACGAGCACCATTGTTTGCCATGTCTGTCATGGCATCCGCAGCCTGCTCCACGCTTGTTGCCTGATCGTGCTTTGCCTCAATGTCAGGAGCGTCAAGGAGTGCGAGGCGGTCGCCAGCCTTTACATGGTCGCCCTCACGAACATATATGTCCTTTATGCGACCAGGAATTTTGAACGATACGCGGTATTCCTCCACTTCCACCTGACCTTGTATGCTTTCGTCTTTCTGTTCCTGTCCGATGGTGAAGTGTCCGATAGCGGCAACGGCAGCCACAACGAGTGCGAAGAGTGCGATGCCGAGGATTATGTTTATGGTTTGTTTCATAATTGAAGCCCCACCCCAACCCTCCCCAGTAGGGAGGGAGTTTTTTAAATTACACTTGTGGGGAAAGTGTTATATTATGTAAAAAGTGAGAATTGAATTGCGAAAAGTGTATATTGTTTACAAAGCATTTTTAGACCCTCCCCCTACTGGGGGGAGTAGGAGGGGGGCTTTACATCCTTCCGAGATTCTTCTTCAGGCTAAGCTGTGCGAGGACGAGCTCTATCTCTGCATCGATGCGTGAGGTTTCTGCCTGCAGCCAAGCTGTTTGTGCTGCCATGACTTCCGTGGATGTCATGACACCTTCAGAGAAACCGAGATTAGCGCAGCGAAGACTTTCCTCTGCTTTCTCAATGTTCTTCTTTGCGAAGGTGAGCTTGCGCTGTGCTTCGGTGATCTTGAACTTGTTTTGTGCCACTTGAAGTTCAATGAGTTCCGTTGCCTCCTCAAGTTCAAGTTCTGCGATGTTCGTGGCAGCCTTTGCAGCATTGAGCTTGTATTCCGTGTCCTTCCAGTTCCAGATTGGAATGCGTGCCATGATGCCTATTGTCCAATCGACGCCAAACTTCTTCTCGAAACCATTGAATAGGGTAGGGTTGCTCACGAGAACACCACCAGTGGCAAGTATCTGGGGGCGGTTTGTAGCCTTGATGAGATTCTGGGAAGTGCGGGTGAGTTCTACGGTGTGGTTCAGCAGTTGCAGCTCAGGACGATTGTAGAAATCGTTGGTATTGCTTGTGGAAGCGACGAGGTCGGCAGACATCTTTGCGCTGATATTCTCAGTGTTTTCGTCGGCAAGGGTGATCTCCGTATCCAATGGCAAGCCGCATTTCTGACAGAGAAGCATCTTTGCAAGGCGAATGCCGTCCTCTACCTTCATCTGCGTCATCTCCGCTTCGTTGAGAGCAACGTTGACTTTAAGACCGTCAGCACGAGTGGCAACACCCTCCTGGATGCACTTCTGAACATCGCTGTTAAGTTTGCCAACGAGTTCGGTGTATTTGCCGGCAAGCTTCTTCTTATGGGCAAGCTGTACCACGAGCCAGTAAGTGTTATCCACTTCATAGAGCGCGTCCTGGCGAGTCTTCTCGTAAGTTGTCTCGTTGATTTGCCCGGAGATGACAGCCATCTCCTTCGCCGTAGAAATAGCACCGCCCATATATACAGGCTGTGTCACCATAACAGTACCGGCATAGATGTTGCGAGCGTCTGTGCGCAAAGCGTTCTTTATCTCACTTCCCACAGAGTTGAGTCCTTCTGTTACGCCCTGAAGAGAACCGCCGAACTGCTCGCCGATGCCTTTAGCCTGCTCTGGGGTGATGATACCTCCGAGAGTCATCTGCGTAAGGACATCGGTAAACTCTGACGAGAGTCCCGTGCCAACGTTCGTGCCGATGTTGGAAAGTGCGGATTTCTGCGAACTGTTCAGCAGAGACATCTCCCTACCGAAATGCTGATAGCCGAGAATGGCGTTCACTCTCGGCAGCGAAAGGGTGTTCGTCGATTTGCGGATGTTCTCCGTTACGTCTCCCTTTACCTTGGCAATCGATAGCTTCTTGTTGCCTTCCACAGCCATTTGCCTGCATTCCTCCAGTGTCAGCATGCGTTGTGAAAAGGCGTTCGTTATGCCAAGTATTGCTAATAATATAATGTACAGTCGTTTCATTTCGGGTGCAAAATAACGTAGTGCTTCGTGTACGGAAAATAGGGCATGTCGCTCGTCAGAGCGGTGCCCGTCTTTGATTTTCTGGGTGCAAAATTACGCAAAACTATCAGAAGGGCATAAAGTTTTTCTCCTAAATATTCTTAAAATTAGAACTTTACCGCCTTTTGGAACAATTCTGCACCGCGCGTGTCATGGTATTTATTTCAAACTACAGCTTTCCCTCGTCGGCATAGCTGTAATAGCCGCCATCCACTATGACGAGGTGGTCAACGAGCTTCACTCTCATCGTGCGGCATGCCTTGCTTAGCATCTCTGTAAGCGTGTCGTCAGCACGGCTTGGGCGCAGACTTCCGCTCGGGTGGTTGTGGCAAAGGGCTAAGCATGTGGCGTTGGCGAGCAGCGCTTCCTTGAGCACCATGCGAACATCGACTATGGCTTCCGTGAGTCCGCCCTGGCTTACGCGCACTTTCTTTATAAGCTTATTCGAATGATTCATCAGCACCACCCACGCTTCCTCTGTAGGAGTGTCGCGGAGGATGTTGTGCATGATGTCGAAGATGTCTCTGGAGGTCTCTATCGTCTGGCGTTCATCGTTGTCTTTGTCGTTGCGTCGGCGACCGAGTTCCGTAGCAGCAAGTATGGTAATAGCCTTTGCAGGACCTATGCCGTTGTATCTGCACAGTTCGTCGATGGACATCTTGCTGAGTCTGCTCAGACTGTTGTCCATATCATAAAGCACTCGCTTCATCAGTGCCACGGCACTTTCCTCTGTATTTCCGCTGCCTATGAGTATTGCCAGAAGTTCCGCATCCGACAGCACCTCCGCTCCATGCAGAGCAAGTTTCTCGCGCGGACGGTCTTCAGGCGACCATTCTTTTATGACCATTTATGGAAATTTTCTGCAAAGTTATACATTTTGATAAAGATTAATAACCATTAATGCATATGCGATAAGAATTTCATCACGCAATCACAACCTCATGGATTTCATTGACATACTTTCTTACGGATATCAACTTTTCTCCAAATGTTTCTACCCAGTCGTAGTCGCAGAAAGGAGCATCTTCAATGAGGTTCTGTGGGGTGATGTCACCATTCTCGCAGACGTATGATATGATGGTCTTGATATATTCTTCTTGTACGGAGTTGAGGGTATTGTCACTCAGGAACTTGCTGAATCTCTGCAAGGCAACAATTCTATCTACACCTATCATCGAGCGTATGAATATTGCCACACTATCGCCAAAGAGAAGATGACCTTTCTCCAAATACTTGTCATATTCTTCCTTCGTTCCAAGTTCTCGCCAACAGATACGTTCCAGTTCTATGATCTCGGCATTGGAAAGTTTCTCCAAGTTGAATATCTTCTGAATGACAGGCAGGTCCTTGTTCTTTGCAAGGTAGTCGATTATGCGCTGCTTGTATGTCAGACGAGGGAGAACAACACCAGTCCCAAAGACAGTCTCCACCGTGTCCTTTATGTTGATGGTAAATGTTCTGCTGTCCGTACCAAGAATGAACTTCACAAGTTCCCTTATCTCCTTGCGCACATACTCCAATCTGCTCAAAGTAGCAGTCTCCCAGAACTTATGGTCTGCCACCTCCTTGATAACATCCATCTTTGATGCCACTTGTGGTATTGATGCTTTCTCTTCGAGTGCTTGTGATATCTGTTCCACCTTTATCTTACTGCCCTCTGCATTTACATCTGCGTCAATGTAGGACAGTTCAATATTGGTCATCAGAATATCATACTTCTTCGCACCCTCGTCAGTAATACCAGATACAACAAGTGGAGCAATATTGTCTTTCAGTTCCACCGCATCAAGACTGCTGACATATACCCAAGATTCTTCCTTGCGATATTTATCCACATACTGCCATTTCTGACGCACGGAGATATGGTGGTCGTTAAGACTTACCACCTGACCCAGAAGGTGTTTCTTGGTATCATCGTGCAGTTTCTTTGCAAACTCATCCTCTTGGTATTTCTGATGTTGAAGAGCCACGGCAAGGTCCACTTGCAGTCCGAACAGTCTTTCCGTAAGTGAAATCTGCGTAAATTGTTCCTTTCCCTTTGGATGCTTGTCGAAGTATTCAAAGTTTCCGCACCAATCAAAGATTATGAATCCGCTCTTATCACTTCCATCATCAAAGATTCCTTGCGATAGTCTTGTTCCACGACCTATCATTTGCCAGAACTTTATGTAGGAATGGATAGGCTTGAAGAACACAAGGTTGAGAATGTCCGGTACGTCAATACCAGTATCAAGCATATCCACACTGACGGCAATCTGCGGAAGATTTTCCCTTACCTCAAAGTTGTTGATAAGGTCTTGGGCATACTTCACATAGTTGTCAATCAGGACGCAGAAGTCTGCACCATACTCCGGATAGAGAACATTGAACCTCTTGACTATCAAATCTGCGTGCTGATGGTTATATCCAAAGATGATGGTCTTGCCGATCATATCACCACCTTGCACTTTCAGTCCGTTCTCCATCAAATCCACAATCACCTTATCTATGGTGTCTGTATTGAAGATGTATTTGAAGATTTCCTTGCTCTGGATGTCTCGGTGTTTTGCCTCCTCTTCTGGTATGGTAACATCTGTTGCCGCCTTTGCCGCCTCATACTTCCAAATGCTCTCCATCTGTTCTTTCTCTTGCTTGGTCAGGTTGCTGTACTTTATTCCATTCTTGAGAATATCAGTAGTGCGAGTCAGAACGGAATAATCCACAAGATAACCATCTTCCACTGCTTCTTCCAACTCGTATGCAAAGTTTGGTTCACCAGTTTCCATCTGAAAAAGGTCGTATGTAGATTTCTCCACTTCATCCCTTGGAGTGGCGGTAAGACCAACTATGAGAGAGTCGAAGTAGTCAAAGATTGCTGTGTATTTACCAAACACGCTGCGGTGCGCCTCGTCAATGATAATGAGGTCAAACCTACCCACAGAGAACTCCTTGTCATCTGTGTCTATGTAGTTTATCATTGTCTGATAGGTGGAGAACATTATGCGAGCATTCTTGTCGGGATTCTTGTTCTCGCTCAGAACGCAATATGTAGAGTCGGGCAACAACTTCACAAAATTCTTCTTTGCCTGATTCACAAGGGCTGTTCTGTCTGCAAGGAACAGAATATTCTTTGCCCAACCATTGCGGATAAGGACATCAGAGAGTGATATTGCCACACGAGTCTTGCCAGTACCAGTTGCCATAACGATAAGACCTCGTCTATGATTACTATTAAAGTGCTCACA
>JAZRXS010000027.1:0-32221 GCA_045600325.1 Prevotella sp. | reverse complement strand
CGAGAGCAGTTGATGCTATAGTAATTATCTATTGTTATTTGTTTTGTTTACAATTGCAATTAGTAGTTTTATAAGTTCTTTACAATCAATAACCATGCTTTCATGCTGTTCGGAGGTGATATAGTCACCTTCATGGAGAATGTCAAGCCAGAAATCAGTTTCGTTTGCTTCTTTGAGAGCAATCTTAAGTTTGTGGACAAAGTCATCGGTACTCTCCGCATATTGAGATTCTCGAATATTTGCACCAACACTTGTTCCTGACTTTAATATCTGCTGAAAGATTGGATAGGCAACATAATTACTATGTTTCTGCAAATGAGCCACCATCCTCACAATCCTTATTGCAAAAGTCTTGCTTTTCTGGTGTATAACATTATCCCTACCAATCATCCGGAGGCATGTTAATTGTTAATTATTAATTGTTAATTGTTAATCGAACCTTAGCGCTGCACTCTACCATTAGCTGCACCACCTGCCAATGCCTCTACTTCCTCAACAGACACGAGGTTGAAGTCGCCATTGATAGTGTGCTTGAGAGCTGAAGCTGCAACTGCAAATTCGAGAGCTTCGCCCTGAGTTGGCTTTGTGAGGAGGCCGTGGATAAGACCGCCTGAGAATGAGTCACCACCACCGATACGGTCGATGATTGGGTTGATGTCGTAGCGCTTTGACTGGTAGAACTCCTTGCCATCGTAGATGAGAGCCTTCCAACCGTTGTGAGTAGCAGAGAATGACTCACGGAGAGTAGATACTACATACTCGAAACCGAACTCTTCCTTCATCTGCTTGAAGATGCCTTCGTAGCCGGCAGCGTTTGTCTCACCACCCTCTACGTCTGCGTCTGGCTTGAAACCGAGACAGAGCTCTGCATCTTCCTCGTTACCGATACATACGTCAACGTACTGCATGAGTGGACGCATGATAGAGATTGCCTTCTCTGATGTCCAAAGCTTCTTGCGGAAGTTGAGGTCAACAGACACCTTCACGCCGTGCTTCTTGGCTGCGATACATGCCTGGCGGAGACATTCAGCACTTGCGTCAGAGATGGCTGGAGTGATGCCCGACCAGTGGAACCAGTCAGCACCCTCGAAAATCTTGTCGAAGTCGAAGTCTTCTGGCTTTGCCTCTGCGATAGCCGAATGAGCACGGTCGTAGATTACCTTCGAAGGACGCATGCTTGCACCTGTCTCAGCATAGTAAAGACCTACGCGCTCACCACCACGAGCAATAAAGTCAGTGTTAACACCGTAACGGCGCATTGCATTTACTGCAATCTGGCCGATTTCATGCTTTGGGAGTTTAGATACGAAATAGCAATCATGTCCGTAGTTAGCACAGCTGATTGCAACGTTTGCTTCACCACCACCTGGGATGATGCGGAATGATTCTGACTGTATGAAACGGTCATTTCCTTCAGGAGAGAGGCGAAGCATGATTTCGCCCATTGTAACGATTTTTGCCATAATTAGTATAGTTAAAATTTAGATAAATGTTCCTAAATACCGTGCAAATATAAGCATTTTTTTGAAAAGAAATGTCATTTCAGGCAATATTTTATTAATAATGTAAGTTTTTTTGCATTTTAATTTGTTTCAAATGATAAAAAATTGCTAAATTTGCATCAGATTTTGACATAACAACAAGAAAAAAGGTACAACAAAAGGAATTAGTTAAGGCAAAAAACAGGATGGACATTCAACCCAAAATTCGCATCAAGGACATCGCCGATCTGGCAGGTGTCTCTGTCGGCACCGTTGACCGTGTCATACACGGACGCACCAACGTGTCGGCTCTGAGCATGGAGAAAGTGCAGCGTGTGCTCGACGAGATAGATTTCCACCCCAATCATTATTTCAGTGCTCTTGCCAAGAAGAACGTCTCTGAGTTTGCCGCCATCCTTCCGCTTCATGCCGAGGACAGCTATTGGGCGCGTGTGGAGAGCGGGCTTATCGAAGGCACGAAGCGTTTCAGCGACTTCAAGGTTTCGTTCAAGATTTTCCACTACGACCCTTTCAACGACGAATCCTTCAAGTTGGAATGTCAGAATCTCATCGACAGCAATCCTGCTGCCGCCATCGTCGGCCCTATCTTCAACTACAACATCATGAAGACGTTCGTCGACAAGTTCAAACACAAGAATATCCCGTTCGCCCTGCTCGACTCCAACTGGGAGGAATTTAACCCTGTCACTTTCTATGGTCAGGATTCCATCCGAAGTGGAGAATTTGCGGGCAGAATCATACGTATGGCTACTGCTGGCAAAGCGCAGAAGATTGCCCTCTTCAAAATTCTGGGCGAAGGGCGTGTAGCCAGCCGTCAGCAGATGGACAGAGAGGAGGGATTCCGCAAGTACATGAAGAAGTATTGTCCTGAGAACGAAATCCTTACCGTCAACCTTTATGCTTACGACAAGGAAGGGACGAACGAGATTCTCCGCACCTTCTTTGCCGACAACAGGGACGTGAACACAGGGCTTTCCTTCAATTCTTCCATCCACATCATCAGCAATTTCCTGCGCACAGAAAAGCCTGATCGCGAGCATGTCACACTTCTGGGGTACGACGCTACGAACCACAACGTCGAATGCATCAAGAATGGTTCGTGCGACTTCCTCATCGGTCAGCATCCTTACGACCAGGGGCTTAACTGTTTCCGCAGCATGTTCAACGCTTGCGTACTCAATATTCCGCAAAAGCCAATCCACTACGTCAGCATCGAACTGCTGACAAAGGAAAACATCGACTTTTACAAAGATTAGGGCATTCTGCCATTTCGCGCCTTGTACCAGCTAAGGTGCTTCTTACTGACATTTATAGCCGTAGCGTACGGAAACACCTCGCTGAAAGCACTGTCGAGAGCTCGCAGATCAACTTTGCGCATACCGATGCCACAACTGACAGCGACCACCGCACGGAGCAGTTCGCGATGTTTGCGCGGATAGAGTGAGATGCGCCTAAGCAGCTCGTAACCTTCAAGTTCTGCAAGGCGACACACCTCGAAGCACAACTCCTCCACCCCACCCTTCACGTTGCCCACGTCAATCACACCCTCATCACGCCACACCTTCAGCACATTCAGAGGGCAGAACATGCGATGCGAAACGAACAGCACCTTCCGCGTGCGCACCAGCAACCGCCAGAGCCACACCATACTCTCCTTCGTGTTCTGTATTCTCATTTGAAAAAACTGATAACTGATAAACTGATAAACTGATTGAAAAGTAAAGTCTTTCCATCTTCCATTTTCCACTTTCCACTTTCCATTTTCCCTTTTAACTTTTAACTTTTCCCTTTTAACTTTTAACTTTTCCCCTTCACCTTCACCTTCACCCACACATTCTCTTCCTCCTTGATGTACCCACGGCTCTTCCAGTTGCTCAGCATCGAAGCCGTCTGCTCCGCTGGCAGATTCTGCCTTCTGCGCACAGCCACAGCATCTTCGAGCTTGAACCGCTCAGGCAACTCTTCGAGCAAGTTCTTAGGACCTCGTTTGCGTGGCTTCTGCACACCGTTGGCTTCGTCGATTGCCTCGCCAAAGAAGCGCATCTTGCACCACAGGTCGTACTGCTCGCTCCAGCGGACGAAATCCTCCAGCACCTTGTCCCACTGCTCGCCCTGAGCCACATAGAGCACCATCGCCTTGAGGAACGCAATCACATTGGCACGGAACGAAAGGTTCTCGTAGGTGCGTGATTGTGAGAGGCGTGCAAAGTCAGCATTCTCCTCCTTCAGCTTCTTTGCCAATGCCGTTGCCTTCGGACATTCTATCAATCCGCGTGCAGCATTCAGGCGGTCGATGTAAGGCTTCAGCATATTGTCAAACTCATCGTCGTAAGTGCCGTACACAGGCATTTCAGCACCGATCGGCTGTTCGGGAATGGTACAGAAATTGATGCGCGACACAGGGCCATCGGTCAGTACCGAACGGAAGTATTGCTGCCCCTTCAGCACGGTGGTCGAGGCGTTCCAGTTGAATCGCACGCACACCCTCGCACTAACCGACTGACTGCCCACACGCGTCTGTCCGTAGGTGTTTCCTGGGTCGAAAGCGAGGCACATAATCTGGAACTGGCTCTTGTTTCTCGCACTCGTCTTCAAGGCATCAAACTGGTCAATCTCGTTCATCTTCACATAGAGGAAATGTTCCTCCGCCTCGCTCAGTCGGAGCACGAAGGCGGCATTCGTCATGTCGGCATCAACCTCCTGGATGACAATACCTTCGGGACGCTTCTTCTTGTCCTTGTTCGCACCCTTCGTGTTCATCTCCTCCTTCCATTGACGCTCCTTTTCGAGCGACACTGCGTCACGCTCACGGATGTCCTTCATGATGCAGTCGATAGGTGCTGCGATGCAGTTCTTGCCCGCACCCGTACCAGCCATCAGCACGTTCATCAGCGTTGCCTCATGCTCCACATTGTCGATGTAGCGGAAGCGAGTTTTCCAGAGGTGAGTGGCAAGCGCAGGAAACACCGCATGCGCCACAGCCGGCTGATAAATCTTCGGAGTTTTCGAGATGAGGAGTTTGATGAGCGGTGGCAGCTTCTTAGGCATGGGAGGAGGCGCACTTCCGTTGCCACTGCCGTCATACCCTACCATGTTTTCGTTATCGTCATCGTTTTCGTTACGAACTCTTGCCATATCGATCGCCCTCAGCAGCACCTTTGGCACCATCTTGTTCTGACTCCTGCCGCACGCACTCCTGATGGTCGCCATCCACTTGTCGCGTGCCTCACCATAATCGGGCAACACCTCCGCAATCCACGCAGAATCATCATTGCAGATGTAACGCAGATGGCACGCCATGGAGAAGATGAACTGGTTGCGCGAACCATGAGCAGGAATGCCTCCAAGCTGATCTTCGAGTGCCTCGACGATAGCGGTGTATGGGATGCCATCGTACGACCCCCTCTCTGCCTCCCCGAGGGGAGGGGAAGTAAAGTCACTGCAATTCTCCGCTTGTCTCATGCGACTTTCCTCTCCCTCCGCTTGTCTCATGCGACTTTCCTCTCCCTCCCTCGGGAGGGCTGGGGAGGGGTCGAAGAGTTCCTCGTCCAGATAAATCAAATCCTCTTCACTTGCCGTCGTAGTAAAGAACACCCTCGTGATGTCCTTCGCACCCCTATCAAACTCCACGCCCAGCAAGTCGCTTGCCCAACGCAGGTTCTCCTCCTGCGAGAGCTCTGCCCTACGCCTGAACACGAGGTGATAACCCTCGCCACGTGCCGACAGCTCCAGCATCAGCAATCCGAGTTCGTCCTTCTTCGCAAGGATGCGCTCCTTCACCTCCTGCATCTGCTCCTTCTCGATGTGGTCAACGTCCATCCCCACGGTGGTCGTCATCTGCGTGGAACCCTTCAGCGAACCATCCTCGTTAGGCATACAACTATAATTCATCTGCAGCAGACGATGCTTCATCTTCCCGTTTCCCGAGCGCACTTCCTTCACGATAGCAATCTGTTTTCGCGAATCACGCAACTGCAAGTATTCGTCACGGCTTGTGACCGGACGCATCATCTTTGCGCCCTCATTGTAATATATTGTATAGCAACTCATAGTCGTTATCGTTATCGTAGGGAGTTACCACTCCGTCATCGTCCTGCGTGTCTTGATGTACGCCTTCATTTCCTCACACTCCTCGCCGTACAAAGCTTCGATGAGCGCCTTCCCCATACGCTTAGGGAAGCGGAGCGTGAAGATTACGGTCGACTCGCACTCCTTGATGTCGCCATGAGCGGTCGTGAAGAGGCGGTTGTAGCGGCTGCCGCTGTTGTGGCGGTAGTGCTTGAAGTAGCTCGTGCCATCATCCTCAGTGATCATGCGCCCCTTCTGCGAGGCGCGAGTGCCTCTTGCCACAATCTGCTGACCACGTTCGAAGTCGCACGGAAAGATGTTGATGTCGCCACTGGTGTGAAACACTGTCTGTGTCTCCATGTTGATATTCTCTACAAAAATGTTCTGCTTTTTCATTTCTTCCGAATGATTTTTGTGAGGAGAAGTTCCAGAACCGCTGGCCAGCTTTGTTCATGCATGAAGTTCCTCACTCCAACTCGGTTTTTAAAAAAACTTGAATTATTTTTTCACATTCACAAGGTCATAAGCCTCATCAATCAGCTTCCTGTCCTCGATGATACCACTCTCCACCTGCGCCATGCTCTGCACGATGCTGACGAGGTCGTCCCTGTCCTCAAACCTCAGCACATGACTGGCGTTGATGCCTGTGCTCTTGCTCACATAGCTGATGTACGCCTGCGTGTTGTTCCCATCCGAGCTTGGTGCCCATCGTGCTATGATCTTCCCGATGGTATTCGTGCCCTTCCTGATGTAGTTCTTCAGGAGAACGAACGTTGCCCTGTACCCCCACAAGCGGCTCTCGAACTGCACGAACGCCTTGTCCATCTGCACCTTGCGCATACCCTGCCACTTGTCCTTCGTGCGACGAATGTTGCACGGATTGTCATTGCGGAGGCCTCTGACCCCCTCCTTGCCTCCCCGAGGGGAGGACTTTTTAGTTACATTTGCCATAATAAAGTCGTTTGTTTTAACTATCGTCTTCTCTTCTCCCTCCCTCGGGAGGGATGGGGAGGGGTCGTTACTTGCTGAGTTTCATGATGTCCGTCACCAGGATGTCCTGGTACGTCGCACCATTGTGTTCACGTGTAGTGAATCGTAGCGAAGCCGCCACCACATCTCCCGGATAGAACCTGCATGTTGCCGCATTGCCGAGCATAGCACCCACATACTGATTCTCATACTTGCCGCCCAACTCCTGAAGCACGATGTTGCACTTCATCGTCTGGCCGCCCTCTGCCTTCTGACTCTGCACAGCGAAAGCCTCGCCCTGCTGCACTACCTTGAAAATTGTCTTCATACGCCTACTTGCTGAAATTAAGATTGATGTTTAAGGTGAAACTCACCTTCCAAACCGAAAAACTGAAATAAAGTGCCATAAGCATCACTATAGGTGCTACCCGAAAGGCAACCGTGCCTCTTCATCGTCACCAGCTCCTGAAAGCCGATGCAAAGGTACGCACTAATTTTTGACAAACCTCTGATATCCAATATGCCCACCACTGGATTTGACCACCTTTGATTACCTTTGACTGATACCGACAAAAAGAAAATCCTCTCACAGACATTTTACTGTCCATGAGAGGATTGAAATCCCTTACTGAAACATGCCGTCTACTTCCTGTAGTATTTGCAGAAATTATCGTAGCCGAATCCCTTCGTCTCGGGTGAAGGCATCCCCATTCGGTGAAGTTCATCAAACGCATTCTGCGGTATCTGAGGCAGCAGAATCCTTTTCTCCTCAGCCAGGCGGTTGAGAAACGAGCAGATGTCCTTCATCGGGAAACGTTTCACAAGATCCCTGATTTGACGGTTCACCACCAGCGCCTCCCTATCGTCAAGCCCTGGATAGATGAAGTGGCACAGTTCCTCAGCAACGCCCTCGCCAGCGTTTTCGCACGAAGCGCCGCCCTCGCTCACCACCTCGATGTCCACCACCCCAGCATCTGGAGCCAGTTCCGGCTGCCATCTGCCATCTTTGCCCATGTTGAACGTCTGGTGTCCATCACCCAGATTCACCTGAGCCACGTTTGCGCCTTGCAGAATGCGCTGCAATGCTTCCATTTTCTGTTCTTCTGTCATTGTTCTGATATTAAAGGTATGTTAGTACTTGGAGGCAGCGTCTGCCCTCCATTGCCCATATTGAGCTGACCGATGGTGGTGGGTTTTGACGCAACCTTTATCATCGCCTCCACCGTCTGCCTTGCGCCCTCCTTCGCCTCCTGCTTCTCGCCAGCGTATGCAGCGTCGATGGTGTTGAGGATGCGGATGTCCTCGCGAGTGATGTCCTCGTCAAGGGCTTTGCGTATCAGGTGGTCGAACTGATTAGCCAGCGTACGGTCGTCGAGACGAGACGCCACGCCTGCCAGAGCATTGAGCGACACCACACGCGGTTCGTCCCTCTCCGCCTCCCGGCGCTTCGCCTCTTCCATCTCATAACGCCTGCAGAGAACTATCACGCTGTAGATCTGCTCCAGCTTCGCGCGCGTCAAGGTGTTGTCATAGTAGAGCTTCGCCACAAAGCGCTTCTCGCTCACTTCGTCGCTGATGTGCCAATCCGTGCGGTACGGCATTGAATCGTAGCACTCACGCAGACAATTGATGTCAAACCCCTCCTCGTCGATGATTGCCTTGCATCCAGCACTCAGCGTCTTCTCCGTTATCAGTTGCCGCACGTGCTTCACGCGGATGTCCTCACTGCCCATGTTGGTCATCACGTCAAGCACACGGTCAGCCAGCAGCCGCATCTCTGACGCATCGCCACACTCCAGCCAGTGCATCACACGCAGCATGTCCTGACGCATCTCGCACGAGAGGTCGATGAAGCCGTTCCTGCAGAATGCCTCCACATACTGACGCACGCCCTCGCCCCACGGCTCGTTGTCCTCCATCATCTCCTCCAGCACCGCACGCACCGTGTCGAGCTTACGGCCGATGGCAGTACGAGGCACCAACGCCCCCTCATACGACCAATCCTCCCAAGGGCTCTTCTGCGGAGCAAGAAAGTTATCGCCAGCGTCAGCGTCAGCGTCACGAACCCTCGGCGCCTCAATCGTCAGCCTTGCCTGGCTGTATTTGTGCTCCGCACCCTTACCCTCGCTGTAGCCGATGATGTGCGAGCGAAGCGTGTGCCTGCGCCCCGTGTGCAGCACCGCCAGCAGTTCCTGCTTCTGGTTGTCGTCGATGTAGCCGAGGTGCTCATCCACATCATACACCGCCACGCACTCCACGCCAATCTCGTTCTCCTCAGCCGACTCCACGACCAGCGTCACCATCCTGCCCACACATTCCGGCAGCCACACGCCAAGCCTCTCAGCCACATCGTGATGACTGATGCCCTTAACGGTGTATGTAGGTCTTTTCAGAGTCATAATGGAATCTTATACACTCAAAAATTGGTGGCTCACGTATGCACAGGAGCATCACACGTAATTCTGTGGCAAATATACGAAGAAAATCTGAAACGACCTAATGCTTTCAGCATTTTTATGAAAAAAAACTTTGTTCCGTCCGAATATCAGTTTTATCAGTTTATCAGTTATCAGTTTTTTGAAAAGAGAAGAAAAAAAGTTTATTTATATTTATATAAATAAAAGTCTAAAATCGTATTTTCATTCAGAAAAAAAAAAAATAACTGATAACTGATAAACTGATAAAAATGAAAAAAAAATCCATTTTTTCTTTAGACCGCAACGCAATGTTCGTACCTTTGCAGCCGAAATCATGAAGGAACGCTCACTGATGCGTTGAGGTTCGCACAATTTTGTGAACGGCCGCACAATTTGATGCAATCGGTAATGCACTTATGACACTTCCCAAATGGTCAGAAACGCTATTTTTTCATGGCACGGACATGGCCACGTCTGTACTGAGCGGATTAGGTTCTCGCACTCGGACAGGGCACATTTCTCGTCCGTCAGCCATACTCAAAATCATTACACACGATTATGATACGTTACTCTACTTGTCTTCTTGGCAATCCTGCCGACACCGACGCAGAAAAGAAGGTTCATGCACGAGCTCAGGTGAACGATGTGCTCGACATCAACAAGTTTGCACGCCACATAGCCAATCACGGGTCGGTTTACAGCCGTGCGGACGTAAACGCCATCCTCACCCAGGCGGTCGACTGTATGCGCGAACAGCTCATCCAGGGCAACAAGGTGGTGCTTGGCGAACTTGGTGCCTTCTCGGTAAGCCTCAAGTGCCGTGGTGCTGAGAACTTTGAGGATTTCACTGCCAACAACATCCAGCAGGTCAATGTGGTTTGGAGCCCTGGCGAGGCTTTCAAGAATCTCCGCAGCGACGAGGGTATCGAATTTGAGGAGGTCGGTTCACGCAAGGAACAGGCAGAATTGCTGAAGGAGAAGAAGGCTTAGCCTTTCTCTACCCTATGGGCACCTCCCCCTCCGTGATGGGGAGGATGCCTGCGGGGTAAACACAAAAAAACGAATAGTAGACATGAAGATAAACAAGGAAACCGTCAAGTGGATTATCCAGCTGATTGTGAGCATTCTGACTGCTATCGCTACAAGCCTTGGGGTGAGTAGCTGTATGGGATAGTGGGAAATGGAAAATGGAGAATGGAGAATGGAAAGTGGAAAATGGAGAATGGAGAGTGGAAAAGTTAAAAATTGGGAAAAAATCCCTTATTATTGCATGGTATTGAAAAATAATGCTTAACTTTGCACGGATTATCTCGGATAATCACTAAAACGTCTCAATTTAATCAATTAAAAATCAATCAAAAATGAAGAAATTTTTCAGCATTTTCATGCTTGCAGCAATCGCTACAATTGCGTGCTTCACACTTAACAGCTGTGAGAAGGAAGAAGAAATCAATGTTGTGTTCGAATTTGACTACTCATATCAGTCGGACGACAATTCGATGAACGTGAACACTATCATGAAGGCTACTTCATTATACATGAAGGATTATGGCTTCCAGGAAGATACGGGCGCATACGTAGTTTACAAGCATGGCACTCTGTCCGATGTTAAGGACGAAGCCAAGAAAGCGTTCGACGCTTCTATCAGGAAATACGCAAGTGAAGCCATTCTCAACAACAAGGGCATAACAATCACTCTCCGCTGCATGAACGACAAGTCAGACATTTCGTCATACACTTTCGAGAAGTAACCGCTTTTTAGCGTCACACACACAGACAAGACGAGCCGTCAGGATTCTATTCCCCGACGGCTCGTCTGCTGTTTTTATCAGTTTATCAGTTATCAGTTATTTGAAAATGAAAGTGGAGAATAGAAAATAGGTTGCACTTGGGGCTTCCGTTTATTTTCCATTCTCCATTTTCATTTTTCCATTTTTTATCTTATTCCCACTCGATAGTTGCAGGTGGTTTTGAAAATAGATTACCACCCAGATTCTTCAAAAAAGTTCCTTCTTGGATTTCTGGCAGAATGAACTCGTAGAAAATAAACACAAAAAACAAACTCAAGAGAGCGGCAAGCACAATGGTTTGAGCCACATGGCGTGACTTGTCTCTATCCGTGTATCTTTTTTCTTGTTTTTATTTCTCTTCATTGAGGAACGTGGCGAGTCTTTCATTTTCTTCCGACACTTTTCGTTTTCAAAAAAAACATTATCTGTTAATCAGTTTTCTATGCTATGTCTGCAATTATTACCCGATTTATCTTCTCGCTATTCTTTTCCAACCATGCAACAACCGCTTTAGCCGTAAGTGCATCCTTCTCAACAGGTTTCACACCGACGATATTGATAGGAGGCATCACAATGGTTTGAGCCCCCTTTTCGACGAGAGTATCAAACACGTTTGCTACTATTGTGTTCACATTCTCAGGAGTAGGATCCTCTACACCAGAATTGTTGTAAAGATACTCCACAATGTGAACGTCATCGTGTGGTTGATTCATCATTGCTTGGTATGATGCAGTCAATCCATTGAAGCCCCCTTTCACGAATGCAGCCACACCATCTGCCCAAAATGCTTTGTAGTCGAACGCATTGCCACGAGCGATGTAGAACTTATCGTGCAGATTTGACTGATACATGGGTGCACGATAACGGCCATAGCCAACTGGCTCGTCTTCACGAACCATCATCACCTCAGAGTCGATGCCCTCAAATTTGTCGAGCATGTCGAGGAATGATAATTGAACCCAATTACCATTTACAAACGAACGGCTCAAATCTGAAGTATCGCAGGAATATTTTGTTACATTTGTCTTATTGCCTTCCACACTCTTGATTTGCTTCATCACATTCCACATCAGCACTGGTGGTACGGCATTACCTATAGCTCTATATTGACGTATGTGTGAAACAACGTCCAGTTTGAATGTGTCGGGAAAAGACTGAATGCGTGCTGCCTCGCGTGGTGAAAATCTACGGAAACGACCTTCTACCATGAAAACGGGGTCGGTACTATTCAAACTGACCTTTGCCAAATGGGCACTAATTGTGTTGCAAGGCTCATTTATATTCATGGCTCTGCCCTTGTTCATTTTCTCGCGAACAGCCATCATACCAGCAACGGCTCTTTCGCTGAAAAACAACTTTTCATTGTGATTCTCATCTTCTACAAGCACGTCCCCAAGTACCTTTCGATCTGCCAACTTTACCTTGTCAGGATAGCGAAATTTTGCAACATCTTCTTCATTGCGGAACCCTACGATAATAACACGTTCGCGCTTCTGGGGGATTCCGTACTCTGAGGCATTGAGAAGTTTATAAACAACCTTATAACCTGCTGATTCAAATTCTTTGAGAATCATAGGAAAAGCCTTACCTTTGTTTGCAGACAACAATCCCTTTACGTTTTCAGCAATGAAGAAACGAGGTTGTTTAGCCTTAAGTATTTTCACCATTTCAAAGAACAACATTCCTCTTTCATCTTTGTAACCAAGACGCGGTGGGTTTTGCGCAGATATAGAGAATGACTGGCAAGGAAATCCGCCCATCAGTATATCACAATCTGGGATTTCCTCCATTTTAATGTCACGAACATCCTTGACTACACACTTATGCTCAAAGTTCTCATTATAGATTTGAGTGCAGTATTTATCGAAGTCAACAGCATAGACGATCTCCGTATTATGCCGAACATACTCCTTGCCAAGGAAGATAAAGCCTCCCAAGGCACCAAGATCCATCCCCCCGCAACCACAAAAGAGTGAGACGATTTTTAGTCTTTCCATAGGTGTATCTGAGTTGGTTCAAAGTTGTTGTAATCGAATGAAATGTCCAAACCATCATCGTTAGGTTCCCAATCTATCAGTTCATTCTGGGATAGGCTGAAAGGATTGCGAAGAATGTAAAGAACGAGCTGTTGATTTTCAGTTTGACGATTTAGCATAAGCCGGTAAACACAATAATGCTCACGAATAGTCTTTGCAACTCTCCATTCATGCTTTGTCATGTGGAATCCATACATTTGGACTTTGTTTTTGCTTACGGTTGTCTTAACTTCTATGCAACGAAGGTCTTCTGTACCGTCTGCCTCATAACTTTCAATGTCATACCCAGGTCGCGTAGCTGGATTGTCAACAATTTTAACGACAAACTCATTTAGGTTGTAACCTGCTAACTTTAAACGCATCTTCTCATGACCATAAATGATGCTCTCGCCAAAATCACCAATTTCTTTGGTCGTAACATTAGCATTAGTGGTCAAGTTACGGATAGCGTCATTTATTATCTTGCCCAACTCTGTATCTTCACCAAACATCTTGGTAATATCCGTCTTGAACAGATCGGGATTCATACTATCGTTTACATAGTCAAACCATTTGGATTCAACCTCTGCTATTTCTGATGTCATCACTTCCTTTTTGTGATAGAATTTGTCGTATCCAGTGAAGAAGGTTTCATCATCGACAAATTTCTGAATTGTGTCTAGATCAGTTGTGTCAAGATGGTAATATCCATGACCGTTATTGACTATGAGACAAGCTTCCTCCATGAAGAAAAGAATGTCTCCAGCTTGCCTGCACTGGTCACCTTTAGAACGAGGTTTACCCTTGTCATTGAATGTGTGTGGATCTTCCGGGTTATAATACTTCATCTTATTCTTGCGATTATCAAGAACTAACTGCGCTATTTCTTCTGGAGTTCTTTTGCCTGTAGTAACCCTAAGATCGTTAAACAAACAATAAGTTGACTCTTCGGCTGAAAGGCTCATTGTTTTTTCTGAGCCCTGCTCTGAGAGAATTTTGTTACCAGCCATCAAAACCTTAAGAATAAGTTTAGCAGGCTTGAATCTTATCTTATTTTCAATAATCTTCTTAACTTCATGAGGTTTAATGTGACCACCTGGGTATTGAAAAGTGAAAAGAAAGATACGCAAGAACTGGGTCAAGTCCTGATTTTCATTAAGGAAGTGAGCCATCTTCGAAGTATAGGTCACATTCGTTTTCTTATTCTCTGAGTAGAATCCAAACAAAGAAGGAATTTCTGTTCTCCAATTGTTAATGGTTTTAGTTGCCAGATCAATGTTTCCTGGGTACATTCGTATTGCATTGAAATACTTATCGCTGTATTCTTTACAAGGTAATGTAGGAATCTTACAGCAAGCATTAGCCATGTAAAGAAGTACATCCTCAAACTTATTCTTGTATCTTGAACGTTCGAGGTGAATGCGTTGCCAATATTTATCTGCAACATGATAGAAATTATCTCCGTTGTTATTCATTGATGAGTCGTTATTTTGATCGTCTTGAGGTATTGTGTTACCTTCTAATTGATTAAATAGTTGTGCAGCAATAGCCTTTGCCAAAAGTGGAGGTACTGCATTGCCAATCTGCTTCAGCTGACTCGTCCTACTACACATGAAAATAAAGTCATCTGGAAACGATTGAATTCGTGCACTTTCACGAGCTGTGGGAATGCGGTTGTACTTATAATGAAAATGATGCCTATGACCAGTATCTATCGTGATGCTTGGCTTTGTACTACACAAGCGCGTCCATGCAATATGAACCTTTCTTGTGTCTTGTAGTTCAGCTGGTAGATCTTTGTAGTTGCCACCATCTGGCACCATTGCTATTATGCGTTTTGTCTTTTCATCATGAATGGTAATCTCATGATTATGTACAGAATTACTATGAGCTCGCATAAGGGCTTGGTAGTCGCTTTGGGGCTTCATCGGATAAGCGTCACCATCTGTTAGTGTTCCTTCTGGTAAATCCGACAATGCTTCTGCACAAGTAACCTTTGGCATGGCAAATTCCTTTGGAAAAGAATAATGCTCATCGTTTAACATACCAACAAAAATGGCACGCTTCCTATTCTGAGGCACACCATAATCTGATGCCATAAGCACTTTGGTCACCACGGTGTAACCTAATTGAGTAAAGTCACTTATTATAGCATCCCTCACAATACCATCACCAATAGAAAGGATGTTGGGTACATTCTCCAATACAAACGCTTTTGGTTTGAAATAATCAACCATACGTACAAACGATTTGTACAATGAGTTTCGCTCATCCTCTACAATGCGTTTGCCAGCAATAGAGAAGCCCTGGCATGGTGGTCCGCCAATGATAACATCAACCCTCTCATGGTTAATCTTGTCTGCAACTTCTTCAGGTTTGAGGGTAGACAAATCACCACAAAGCGTATTGGGATTCTTATGATTATGTCTATAAGTTTTAAGTGCATCCTCCCACACATCAATTCCGAGTAGTACATTGAACCCTGCACTCTCAAAACCAAGCGACAAGCCTCCACATCCGCAGAAAAGGTCAATTACGTTATATGTTTTTTTTGCCATTATATAATACTTATAGATTTCAAAGAATTTTTACAAAATCGGGTGATGATGACTAATTGTTTTGGCATAAAGACTCGACTCTGTACATCATATTTTCGTTCTGCAATATCAATGCAAGTATTACGTTGCTTTCATTAACCGAAAAAATCAGTTATCAGTTTTATCAGTTATTTTTAGGAATTTCAATTATGCCACATTTCCTCTCTCATAAATCAAAATTTTGTCTCGATTAGCACTTGCTGTTGCAAATGGCATGAGAGTGCCCTCCTCAACCAAATCGACATCACGACGCAAAAGTTCTTTTAAATCCATGTAGATACCGCCCATAGTCAATAATGTGACATGAGAATCTTTGTCAAACGACACAAGTATATCAATGTCGCTATCCTCTCTTTCTTCGCCACGCGAACATGAGCCAAACAGCCATGCCTTCTCAATTGGCTGCTGTCTGAAGTAGGATTGCATTTGGGGAATAATCGACTGGATATTAGGACTTAGCATAAATACACGATTTATTTTTGTTTACAATTAAAAGTTTTTTTTGAGTAAAAAGTGAAAAGTGAAGAGTGAAGAAATCCTTACCAGATTTGTTATCCCATCCAGAGGGCAAACTACAGCGGTAGCAAATTTTTCACTTTTCACTTTTAACTTTTCACTTAATTACTATTCCCACTCTATCGTTGCAGGTGGTTTTGAAGACACGTCGTAGCATACGCGGTTGACACCCTTGACGTTGCGGATAATCTGGTTGCTGACCTCGGCAAGGAACTCGTACGGGAGTTTTGCCCAGTCGGCGGTCATGGCATCGGCTGAGGTCACGGCACGGAGAGCTACCGGGTTCTCGTATGTACGTTCGTCACCCATCACTCCTACTGACTTGACATCGGAGAGGAGGATGGCTCCTGCCTGCCAAATCTGGTCGTAGAGCGAAACTTCGATTTCGCCGTCCTTCATGTCGGCTGGCACTCCTGCCTGGAGCACGAGGCGTGCTTCTTCGCCAGAGAGCTTTGTCTTCCAGTTGCGAAGACCCTGGATGAAGATGTCGTCGGCATCCTGAAGCACACGTACCTTCTCAGGTGTGATGTCGCCAAGAATACGAACGGCAAGACCTGGCCCTGGGAATGGATGGCGAGTGATGAGGTGCTCTGGCATCTGCATCTGTCGACCTACTCGGCGCACTTCGTCCTTGAAGAGCCATTTGAGTGGTTCACAGAGTTTTAAGCCCATCTTTTCAGGAAGGCCTCCTACGTTGTGATGCGACTTGATGACCTTGCCCGTGATGTTGAGCGACTCGATACGGTCGGGGTAGATTGTGCCCTGTGCAAGCCACTTTGCACCTTCTATCTTCTTTGCTTCTGCCTCGAACACGTCGATGAAGCCAGCACCGATAATCTTGCGCTTGCGCTCTGGTTCGTGTACGCCTGCGAGTTCTGTGTAGAATTTCTCCGAAGCATCCACACCGCGCACGTTAAGGCCGAGACATTCGTAGTCGCGGAGCACGTCAGTGAACTCGTTCTTGCGTAGAAGCCCGTTGTTGACGAAGATACAGGTGAGGTTGCTGCCTATTGCCTTGTTGAGGAGTACGGCTGCCACTGAAGAGTCGACTCCGCCCGAAAGCCCGAGGATGACCTTGTCGTCGCCAAGCTGCTGCTTGAGTTCCTGCACTGTCTGCTCCACGAACTGTGCTGGCGACCAATCCTGCTTGCCGCCGCAGATGTCTACGACGAAATTGCGGAGGAGCTGTGTGCCGTCGATGGAATGGAACACTTCAGGGTGGTACTGCACACCCCAAATCTTCTCGTCGTTGGCAGCGTAGGCGGCATACTTGACGGTAGAAGTGGATGCGATGACGCGGAAGCCTTCAGGAAGGCTGGTAATAGTATCGCCGTGCGACATCCATACCTGTGAATTAGGTGCGAAATCCTTGAGGAGCGGATTGCCCTCCTCCATGTATTCGAGGTTGGCGCGTCCGTATTCGCGTGTGCCTTCGGGTTCTACCTTGCCTCCAAATGTGTGTGCCATGAGCTGAGCTCCGTAGCAGATGCCGAGGATTGGGTACTTGCCACGTATTTCGTCGAAATTGATGTGGAAAGCATCGTCAGCATACACTGAGAGTGGCGACCCTGAGAGGATGACTCCGATGATGTCCGGGTCGTCCTTTGGGAACTTGTTGTAGGGCATGATTTCGCAGAAGGTGTTGAGTTCACGGACGCGTCGTCCGATGAGCTGTGTTGTCTGCGAACCAAAGTCGAGAATAATTATTTTTTGCATATTTTCATTTATAGTTGCTATTATTGCTTGCAAATATAGAGAAAAGTTTTGACTAATCGTTAGTTTTTGTCAAAAATTCTTCTGCTTTCTTGATTGTGTCGAGTTTTCCTACGTCAAGAAGGCTCAATTTGTCATTTGGACAGCACTTTATCTGCACTTTGTCGCAGATGCTGAGATAGAAGTCGATGATTGAGAATTTGCCCTGCCATGTGTCCATGTAAGGGAGGAGTTCGGGATTGAAAACCTGTATGCCGGAGAATGCGAACTTCTTGCATTTGTCCACGTCAAGTTCTGCATAAGGGCTCTTGACTTGTCCTGTAGCTATGTTTGTCCAGCCGACAAGGACGTTATCGTCATTGAAGAGGAGGTAGCGCTGTGTTTCTCGCCATGATACGAGGAGAGTGGTTGATGCTGCGCTTTCGTAAAGTGCCTTGAGGTCGGCATTGCTGAGAATGTCGACGTTGTGTACGAGGATAGGGGCATCGTTGGAGAAGAGTTTGGCTGCTTTCTTCAATCCCCCACCCGTTTCGAGGAGCATGTCGGTTTCGTCGGAGAAATGGATGTTGATTCCGAAGGAGTTGTTGGCATGGACGAAGTCGATAATCTGCTGTGCGAAGTGGTGGACGTTGATGACGATTTCGGTCACACCTATCCCCTTCAGTTTCTCAATGAGAATCTGGACGAGGGGTTTGCCGTTGATAGGCACCATTGCCTTCGGCATTGTATCTGTTAGCGGTTTGAGGCGTGTGCCAAGACCTGCTGCGAAGATGAGAGCGTTCATTTTTTTAAATTAACAATTAATAATTAACAATTAACATGCCTGGCGGGAGGTTTGAATTCATAATTAATAATTAATAATTAACAATTAACAATTAACATGCCTGGCGGGAGGTTTGAATTCATAATTAATAATTAACAATTAACAATTAACAATTAACATGCCTGGCGGGAGGTTTGAATTCATAATTAATAATTAACAATTAACAATTAACAATTAACATGCCTGGCGGGAGGTTTGAATTAACAATTAACACCCAATAGCCACAAACCGGAGGCATGTTAATTGTTAATTGTTAATTGTTAATTGTTAATTGTTAATTAAAAACTTGCGTTATTCCTTGTTCACGATGCTGGATTTGTACTTCTACACCGAATTTCCGGTGCAGATGTTCTGCCACATGCTGGGCACTGTAGACAGAGCGATGCTGACCGCCAGTACAGCCAAAGCTTATCTGCAAATCCTTGAAGCCACGGTCGAGCCAACGCTGGGTGTGGAAATCGACAAGCGGATAGATGTGCTGGAGGAAATCGAGTATCTCGCCATCTGCTTCGAGGAAATCAATGACTGGCTTGTCCAATCCCGTGAGTTTTTTGTATTCTGCATACCTGCCAGGATTATTGCTCGAACGGCAGTCAAACACATAGCCACCGCCATTGCCACTGATGTCCTCAGGAATGCCTTTTTTGTAAGAGAATGAGAACACTCGCACTATGAGGTTGTCGTGGACAAATGGTTCAGCCTTTTGCGCTATGAGCTTTTCGCACACTTCCTTGAGGTAAGGATAGGCATCGCATGTGCCACGTTGGAGTGCTGCCTTTAGGTTGTCGAGTGCTGGAGGAATGCTGTCGATGAAGTGCTTCTTCTTTTCCCACAAGCCACGGTAGCCGTATGCGCCAAGCACCTGGAGCAGACGGAAGAGGACAAAGAGGTGCAGGCGCTCTGTGAACCTGGCTTTCGTAAGCCCTTTGTAGCATTCAGGACACTCGCTGTCATCGAGATAGAATTCGAGCGAATGGTAATATTCGCTGATGAGACGGTTGCGGAGTTCGTCTGGGTATTTTGCCGACGCTTGCCAGAGGAACGAAGCCACATCGTAGTAGATAGGACCTCTGCGTCCGCCCTGATAGTCGATGAAGTAAGGCATTCCGTCCTTCAGCATCACGTTGCGTGCCTGGAAATCGCGGTAGAGGAACGTGTCGGCATCTTCGAGAAGGAGGTCGTCCACGAGGCGTTCGAAATCCGTCTGAAGCGTAAACTCATTGAACTCAATGTCAACGAGTTTCAAGAAATTGTACTTGAAATAGTTTAAGTCGAACATCACGCTCGTAGCGTCCATCTCTGCCTGCGGATAGCACTTGGAGAAGAGAAATTTGTTGCCGCCCTCGAACTGCATTCGTGGAAGTTCGGAAATGACGAGCGAGAGCATGTTCACCTCCTTCTCGCCATACTCACCACCCTTCTCTCTGCCCTCCCTGAGGAAATCGAAAAGCGACACGGAACCAAGATCTTCCTGCAGATACATCATGCCGTCGGCACTCGACGTGTAGAGCTTCGGTGTGTAGAACCCCTTGGATGCGAAACTCCTGGTGATTTCGATGAAGGCACGATTCTCCTCCTGGCTTGTGCCCACGACACCAATGGCAGTAGTGCCGTCAGCGTCCGTAAGGCGGTAATACTTGCGGTTGGAACCCGCACCTGGCAAGGCTTCGACCTGTGCAGGCATTGCGCCTTTCCACTCATTATACAACTGTTTTAAGCTTTCCTTTTCCATATACTCATCACTTTGTTGCGAACGGCAATCACATTGAAAATCGAAACCGCGACAAGCAACGCCACACCTACCATGAGTGCTGGCATGATGCTTGGTGCCGTCAGGTCGGGGAAGAAGTTCTCGAACATGCCGAGGTACATGCTACGTATTATATATAATATAATGTACGCGAGAAGAAGTACGACCACATTGAGCCCTACGGTGAGCGCCTGATAAGGGAACGACACCTTGGCTGGCGAATAGCCGATGAGGAGGAGGTTCTGCAACTTGGTGCTGTTCTTCTGCACGAGCAGATAGACAGAAAGCATGAGAATGTAGAACGAAAGTATGCTGATGACAAGACCTACCCCCATCACGATGCCCACGATGATGCGGAGCATGAAGGTGGTTTTCGAAGCGTCGAGCTTGTCCTGGTCGGTTTCGATGTTGTTGTCCTGCAGAAACGACGTGATGCGCTCGTCGGCAGGATTGTTCACCTCAGCGATAAGGCGCGTAGGGGCTTTCTTCGCATCGGACGCATACTCCCTGTTTGCCCACTGCATGAAGGCATCAGGAATGAGGATGGTGTTCAGACGGCTGGAGAACCCCGCTATCTTGCCGCTGTAGGTGGCTTCCTTGCCGTTGCCACGAATGCGGATGTTGAGTTTCACCGCTCCAAGAATGCCTTCGGAGAGTTTTGGCATGTTGCGGCTCTGTGCGTAGCCAAAATTGTAGAGGTCGAGGTAGTTCTTAGGCAGCATGATGGGGATTTCCGTTTCGCCTTCCGTCCATGACCACTTGTCCTTCTCGATGTCGACAAATTCGTCGGGCACACTTTCGAAGAACATTTCGGTGGAGAAACCGATGCCTTCGTTCACGTTGAAGGCGGCACTCACATCGAACGAGCTTGGAGTGAACGCACCCATGCGCTCAACGAATTGCTGCGACTTGAACTCCTTTATTTCTGCCTCCGTGAAGGCGCTACTCTTACCTGCAATCGCTCCCAATGCGCCAATCTTCTTGTTGACGATGAGATAATCCGACTTCATGAAAGAATCTTCACTGTCGTATATTGCCTGCGTATCGTTATAGAACTGAATACCAAGCAAAATGATTACCATTCCCACAAGATTCGCAAAGAAGAATCCTGCAAACTGGGGAATAGAAATATGCTGACGAAGTAATTTCCAAACTAAATTCATTGTTTAATAAATAATAATTATACACTTTTTCCCAACCAGCCAAAGAGTTGTCGAAAATTGTCAAAATTGTCTTCATAATAAAAGACAGTAATTATTGTTTTTGGTAACGACTATTATGACAATTTTTGACAATTAATTTTGTAGAGAGGATTTTTATAATCTGAACACCTTGTCGTAGGGCAGTTCCATGTGCTTGCCGATACTTGTGGCGATGATGCCCGCTCCCTGGCGCTTTGCCTCTGTGGTGAGGATTTCGCCCATGATGGCAGAGTTGCTGTCGTCGAGGTGGCTGATTGGTTCGTCGACAAAGACGAAGTCGAATGGCTGGCAGAGAGTGCGAATCATTGCCACACGCTGCTGCTGACCAAAGGACATGATGCCCATCTTGGAGTCAACCTTGTCGCTGATGCCGAGCATGTCGAACCATTCGAGTATCTGCTTCTTCTTCTGATAGCCGGTGAGCTTGTTCTTTATCATCACATTCTCCATGGCTGTAAGCTCTGGGAACATGCGGAGCTCCTGCCACAGGAGGGCGAAATGCTTCTTGCGCATCTCCGTCCATTTCGAGATGGAATAGGCACGAGTGTCCTCACCATCGAAGAGTATCTGTCCCTGATAGTCGTTGCGGTAGCCATAGATGAAGCTGCAAAGCGATGACTTGCCAGTTCCACTATTCGCCTCCACGAGATAGAGCTTGTCTTTCTCAAACTCTACGTCCTGCAACCAAATGTCGGAATGAATGTCGGTACGAGCCGCAAAGACATTCGGAAGCGTATTTTTAAGTTGTATCTTATCCATTTGTATAATCGTGCGTGTGCAACCAAAAGGTCTGCCCCTCTGATTGCACAGCTTTTTTCATTTCAATTTAGTAATGTCTTGAGGAAGTTCTCCTTATCATCGTCAAGTTCCACTCTAATTTCAATCTTCGAATTAGGTTCGTACTTCACAATCAAGTTCTTGAACTTATGAAGAACCTTCATGATAGCAATGCCTTCAGGCGAAATGCCGATAGCAGATGACTCCTGTACGAGTGGCGTGAGAATGCTCTGCAAATCAATGCATACGTATGCAATCGAATTGCAGATTTCATCCTTGTTTGCCTTAATAACATCGTTTGGTTTTACGCCAGGGAATGTGAGTTGAGTGACGGTGCTTCGTGTATGCATGCAGAGATTATTATCGTTCACGCCCCAATTGAGGAGCATTCCTTCTGCATTGAGCAGGTATTCATTCGCCCCCATCTTCTGCATCGAAATGCCATACTCCTTCATGCCTGCCTGCCATTCTGGTACATCAGCAAGGAAATCGGAGTTCTTCAACTTACCCATAAGCAAGAAATCATCGAACTTTGTTGCTGAAGGAAGTGCAACAGTTACGTCACCGTCGATGGCACGGATCATGGCTTCGATGTCGATTCCACGTTCTATCATAAAGAGCATCTGCTTGATCTGTGTGTCCTGCTTCAACTTGCCGAGCAACCACTCGCCATTCACACCCATGCTTGCCCATACAGGGAAACAGCTCTGTGCAGTTTCGAGATAATCGCCCTTTATCTTGTGGAAATTCTTTTCAGCTTCGCAAAGTGTAGGAACCAACGAGCCGCCGAGCACAAACTTGCCATTCTGGAAGTCGGCTGATGCCTCGAACATCACGTCTGTCATCTTCACGCCCTGTGGCACGAACGACTTGACGGTTGATGCCAAATCCTTAGGCAAAGCAGCCATGTGGGAGAGGAAAGCAATGTCCTTTTGGTTTTTGCCGAAACAATACTCGTATGCATCTGTACTTGCGAAAGTATCATCTTCGTCCAACTTAAAGAGCTGTGCAAGAGTGCGTTTGCTTACGCTTGCGCCTTCGTCAGAGGCAAGCAGGAGGATGGTGTTGTCATCGTAGCCAAAGCAGATGTCATCGAGAAGTGTGCCTTCCATCACACCGTCATTTTCCTTAGCCTTCGAAGCAATATTCTGCTTCTGCAACATCTTGAGGAAATCCTCGAAGTCGCCCTTGCTGAGCATCTTCATCGTCAAGCCGAAGCAACGGTTTGGTGTCTGGAACATGAAGATTGGTTCACGGAAATCGATGCCAAGTTCCTGTGGCGACTCCATGTATGTCTTCATCTTTTTGCCAGCTTCACCACTGAGCAACACTCCCATGTACTGCTGCACCATCTGCGAAACAGACGAATTGACGAAGTCGCTCTTCTCTGCTATGCTTGCCATGTCGACCGACACAATTAATGATGCATCCTTTGGGATGACATTCTGATAGCCATTGCCCTTGGAGCAAGAAGCAAGTGCAAGGGTGGTCAAGAGAATGATTATGAGTGATTTGATTGCTTTCATATTATTTTCTAATTGAATAAGTTCATTAAATGTACAGCTACCAATCCTGCTGTTTCGGTGCGCAAACGGCTCTCGCCAAGGCTTACGCTCTGGAAGCCATGTGCCTCAGCATACTGCACCTCGTCGATGGAGAAATCACCTTCAGGACCTACCATGACAAGTGCGTCATTGCCTGCCTGCAAGCAATCGCGAAGGAGCTTCTTCTCACCGAGGTCAGGTTCGTCGTAGCAATGGCAGATAAACTTGCCCCCTTCCCTATCCTTCACGGAGTCGACGAACTTCTTGAAGTCAGTCATCTCGTTGAGGATTGGTTTCCAAGCCTTGCGACTCTGCTTGGTGGCAGAGACGAGTATCTTGTCGATGCGCTCATTCTTGATGACTGTACGTTCGGAGAACTTGCAACGAAGGAACGTGAGTTCGTCGAATCCGATTTCCGTTGCCTTCTCGCACGTCCACTCCGTCCTGTCCATGTTCTTCGTAGGAGCCATAGCAAGATGCAGATGCCCCTTCCACTGCCGTGGTTGTGGCAACACCTCTTTTATATTATATAGACAACGCTTCTTGGTGGCTTCAGCAACTTCTGCCCTGTAGAATGTGCCTTCACCATCCATCAGCATCATCTCGTCGCCCATCTGCATACGGAGCACACGCACGGCATGTTGAGCTTCCTCCTCAGGCAATTCGTGCTCATGAGTAGCATTGGGAACGTAAAAATATCGAACCTCTTTCATCATTTATCTTAGTGACTTTTTTCTCCTCCCCTCGGGGAGGTCGGGAGGGGGTCTTTACATTCTCGCGTATGCAGGCAAATCAATACTTGCAAAGTCGCCATCAAGATACTTGAAGTAGCCCGTGATGCCAATCATCGCAGCATTGTCCGTCGTGTACGAGAACTTAGGAATGAATATCTTCCATCCGTAACGCTTAGCATGGTCGCGGAACGCATTGCGAAGCCCATTATTGGCACTCACGCCTCCTGCCACGGCTACCTGCTTGATGCCTGTGTCCTTCACGGCTTGACGGAGCTTCTTCATGAGGATGTCCACAATTGTCTTCTCAAGCGACGCAGCAAGGTCCTCCTTGTGATGCTCGATGAAGTCAGGATCGTCCTTTATCCAATCGCGAAGGTTGTAGAGGAAAGATGTCTTCAATCCCGAGAACGAATAATCGTAACCCTGGATATTTGGCTTTGCAAACTGATAAGCATCGGGATTGCCCTGACGTGCCAACTTGTCGATGATAGGACCTCCTGGATAACCCAATCCCATCACCTTGGAGCACTTGTCGATTGCCTCGCCTGCAGCATCATCAATCGTCTGACCGAGTATCTCCATGTCCTTGTAAGAGTTGACCTTGACAATCTGGCTGTTTCCTCCACTCACGAGAAGGCAGAGGTAAGGAAACTCTGGCTGGTCATGGTCGTCTTCGCTCTCACGAATGAAGTGCGCAAGCACGTGTCCGTGGAGGTGGTTCACGTCAATCATCGGAATGCCAAGGCTACGTGCCATACCCTTTGCGAAGCTCACACCAACGAGGAGCGAACCCATCAAGCCAGGGCCACGAGTGAATGCAATGGCACTCAGCTCTTCCTTTGTGATGCCTGCACGCTTGATTGCGGCATCAACCACAGGAACTATGTTTTGCTGATGAGCACGGCTCGCCAATTCCGGCACCACGCCACCATACTCTTCGTGTACCGCCTGCGACGCAGTCACATTGCTGAGCAGAATGCCATCCCTCAGAACTGCTGCCGAAGTGTCGTCACACGAACTTTCTATTGCTAAAATATACATACCTGTCGAAAAAAAATGAAATGAAAATCAGTTTTTATCAGTTTATCAGTTATCAGTTATTTTTTTTCATTTCAATAAGTTAATATTTCCAACCCTTCCTCTGTCATGAGGTAAGTGTGTTCCCACTGGGCACTTGGCTCTTCGTCCTCTGTCACCACCGTCCAGTCGTCCTCACTGTCAACGAACACCTCCCACGTACCCATGTTGATCATAGGTTCGATTGTGAACACCATGCCAGGCACAAGGAGCATCCCCTCGCCCTTTTTGCCATGATGGTACACTTCTGGATCCTCATGGAACTCACAACCTACGCCATGACCGCAGAGGTCGCGCACAACGGTGAAACCATTCTTGTGAGCATGTTTTGTGATGGCAGCCGCCGAATCGCCAACGAATGTGTATGGCTTGCAAGTTTCCGCACCTATCTCCATACACTCCTTTGCCACACGGACAAGCTTCTCCTTCTCGGGAGTCGTCTTGCCGATGATGAACATACGGCTCGCATCAGCATAGTAGCCATCGAGGATAGTCGTGCAGTCGACATTGATGATGTCACCCTCCTCAAGAATCTCGTCCTCATTAGGAATGCCATGACACACAACCTCGTTGATGCTCGTGCAGCAGCTGTTAGGAAAACCTTCATAGTTGAGCGGAGCAGGAATGCCGCCATGCTTCGTGGTATAGTCATACACCAACTTGTCAATGTCGAGTGTGGACATTCCCTCGCATATTTTCTCTTGCACAAGGTCGAGCACCGCTGTGTTCAGCACGCCTGCCTTGCGAATACCTTCAATCTGCTCTGGAGTTTTCAGTAGCTTACGCTCAGGAACAAGAAAACCCTTATTCTGCCAATAAAGTATCTTCTTGTCCATTTCGGTGAGTGGCTGACCACCCTTCACAAACCAATTTCTTGGATTCTTACGAAATTTCATACCTATTTTATAAATAAATTTTATGCAAAGGTACGAAATAATTCATAATTCATTATTCTTTTCATACGAAAAGAGCTCTTTTTTACGCTGTTTTTAATTTTTTTAATCTTAGTTGGTGAGTTATTTCATAATTTGTAGTTACCTTTGCATGTAAATAACTAAATCGAACTTAAGAAAGAATGAAAAAAACTAACGCTTTATCACTTGTCGCACTGTCGATGCTCATGATGGCGTGTGGTGGTGACGGAAACAAGAACCGCACAGATGGCGAAGGCGAAAAATACGAAATGAGGGGGTCGGAAGAAAACAAATCCGAAACATCCATATACGTTGACTCTGCCACTGTAACAGTGAAAGATAAAGAATATCAATACCACATCGACCTACATCCGGTCGACTCCCTGCCCCACTTCATTTCACTGCAGGGAGTGGATTACACCGACAATGCCGCTACGCTGACCATAAGCAACGATTCGGGCGTAATCGTGTCAAAATCCTTCACAAAGTCATCGTTCAAGAGTTACATTCCAGAAAAACTATGGAAAGATTGCGGATTGGTCAGCTTCTGCTACAACGCTCTCCGACGCGAACGAAACGAAAACGATGCACTCTACTTCATCGCATCAATCGGAAGCCTTGACGACCCAGACGAAATACCTTACACGCTCGAAGTACAGATTTTCCCCGACGGCGGAATGGCTATAAGCAAACTGTCCGACACGGATGCTGACACAGGACCTCTGCGCGAAGGCTTGAACGTGGATCCAAAGGAATAAGAAAAATCAGTTTATCAGTTATCAGTTTATTGAAACAGAAAAAGGGTTGGCATTGCGCCAGCCCTTTTTCCTATTTTCTAAAGAACTTCATTATTCTGTTTACCGTTCTTGCAGTTTTCCATGCAGTCAAGCCATAACCAATAAATCGCATGTACTTGTTCGAAGAATTGACATACTGCGAATCAGGCATCAAGCACTGCTTTGCACCTTCTTGTAAAGTCCGCATTGATTTTCTGACTTGCCTGCTCAGCTTGCGCTTATCAGCACGCAGTTCCTCAAGCGTATTGTAATGCTCCGGCTGTGTGTTCAGTACCCTTCTCATCATTGAGCTCCTCCTTTCTTATTATTTATAAGTCCTCATCATCGTCCATGTCCAACTCCGACTCGTCGCCAGTGAACATGGGTTCGCTGAGAATACTTTCAGACATGCTGCGAACAATCCTGTCCTCCACCCACGCCTTCCTGTTGGCAAGGAATACCCAAATCATAAGCAAAAGGCACACACCCACAATGAGGTAGGCAAGCGCAGAGTTACCAATCATAATGGAAATCGCCTCAACCATGGCCGTACTCAAAAAGAATATGGCACTCGTGCCGAGAGCAAACACCACCAGAGCCACAACCAGGAACGTTGTGACAACAGAGAGCTTTTCAATCGTCGCCAGACGCAAATACCTCTCAAACTGGACCAACAATTTTGTGCTTATCTTCATTATTCCACGTCAAAGTCAAGTTCTTCAGAAGGAATAATGCCATCCTTCTTCTTGCCGATGCTCTTGATGTCAGCAATAAACTTGTTGAAGTCTTCCTTAGAGAGCTTTACGCCTCGCTTTTCGAGAGCTTCCTTAATTTTCTTTCTCTGATCCTCACCCTTTTCAGGAGCGAGAAGAAGTCCTGCGGCAGCACCAATCACAGCACCACCCACAAATGCAATTGTCATTGCAATACCATCACTTTTAGTCATAGTCTTTTTGGTTTTTAAGAGTTTATAAATAACGTTAGTAAATCTCTGTATTGAGCGTCATTTGCCATTAGGCACGCTAAATTGCCGCCAAAATTACGACTTTCTAAGATAAAAACAAAGAAAAATCGCCTAATTAACTTTTTTTTACATAAAACCTTTGGATAATGCAAAAAATGTCTTTACCTTTGCAGTACACCTTTTGAAAATAAGGTCTACAATAAACAAAAATTAACTGTAGAGCTAAATGAAAAAAGGTGTAGAATAATAAAACTAAAGTTGTACACAGTCTTAAAATCAATATGAGCATCCCCTACCGCCTAACCCCGATGAAGGACAACATCAGCAAAGCGCCGAAGAAAGGCTACTATGCCCAAGTTGTGACAAAGGGTACGGTCGACACTACAAGTTTATGCCACATCATCTCAAGCGGCTGCACCTTGACAGTGGCAGATTTACGTGCAGCAATCGAAGCAATCAGTTCGAGCATTGCCAACTGTCTGATGGACGGCTACAATGTGAACATCGACGGATTGGGCACATTCAGCGTATCAGCAGAATCGAAAGTGGTAGAATCGGAAGATGACCTGCGAGCTCCTTCTGTAAGCGTGAAGAACGTAAACTACCGTGCGGCAGTGAGCTTGAAGAAGGCTGTCAAGAACTCTAACTTTGAAAGAATCAAGAAATAACAATATAAACAACTATAACACTCATTCATTATGAAAAAGAATCTCATGTTGGGCCTTGCCCTCATTTCAGCACTCGCCTTTGTATCTTGTAAGTCAAAAGAAAGTTCATACAAAAAAGCATACGAGAAGGCTAAGCAGCAGGAAACTTACGTACAGACAACAGAACCTGCTCAGACGGTAACTCCAGTTACAACTGTTACTCCAACTCAGCCAGTCGACAACTCAAACCTCCGCTCTGAGCGTTTCGACGTTATCGGTGGTGGAAGCCTCAAGGTTTACAACGTGGTTTGCGGTTCGTTCAGCAAGCTCGACAACGCCCAGAACCTCCGCAACGCCCTCGTTAACAAGGGTTACTCAGCTCAGATTGCCCAGAACGAAAAGGGCATGTACCGCGTTATCGCATCTTCATTCGATGAACGTTCAAGCGCCATCAACTCTCGCGACCAGCTTCGCAACACTTATCCAGACGCTTGGATTCTCTATCGCACATACTAAGACATTAGATTGAAAACTCCATATTTCAAACGTAAATTATTAATTACCACTATAAATTAGTATTAATAATCTACAATCAAACATTTCTTTTTGGTAAAGGTGAGAATATACATGTAAGAATTAGGCGATTATCTGCTGTGAAGCATATAATCGCCACTTTTATAAGAATCGGGGTGTGGCGCAGTTGGTTAGCGTACGCGTCTGGGGGGCGTGTGGTCGGCAGTTCGAATCTGCTCACCCCGACCTTGTTGAATAATAGGTAGATTAACTTATGACTAATTACATTATAAACTTACGGAACAGATGGAGAAATGTGAGTCTTGTGCTCAGAATCTCCATCGGATTGGTTATTGGAGCAGTATTGGGTTTAGTTTGCCCTGGATGGACAGCAATCTCTCTATTTGGAACATTGTTTGTCGGAGCATTGAAAGCCATTGCTCCTGTATTGGTTGCTGTACTTGTTACCAGTTCGTTAGCTAAGGCTCAAGAAGGATTAGGAAAACGTTTCAGAACTGTAATCTTGTTGTACCTTTGCACTACCCTTCTTGCAGCTATGGTTGCTGTGTTTGGCAGCATGATGTTTCCAGTAAACATCGTGCTTGAAGGCTCTACAGATAGTGCAGCACCAAGCGGATTGGAGGATGTGTTCAACACATTGGCTTTGAACGTGGTAAGCAACCCTCTTCAGGCTACAGCGAGCGCAAATTATCTTGGTGTCCTCTTCTGGGGAATCATCATTGGGCTTGCTCTGAAGAAAAAGGCTTGTCAAAATACGATACAGATGGTTGACGACTTTGCACAAGTAGTGTCAACTGCAGTAAAATGGATTATACAGTTCGCACCATTTGGAGTGTTAGGGCTTGTGTTCAAATCTGTAAGCGAGAGTGGAATGGGAATCTTTACGGTTTACGGAAAACTCGTGTTGCTTCTCGTTGGCTGTATGCTTTTCGTAGCATTAGTGCTGAATCCGTTTGTTGTGTTTGTGTTCTTGAGGAAGAATCCTTATCCGCTCGTTTGGAAATGTTTGAAAGATAGCGGATTGAACGCATTCTTCACACGTTCATCTGCAGCAAACATTCCTGTAAACATGGCACTTTGCGAAAGACTTGGATTGGACAAAGATTTCTATTCCGTTTGCATCCCTCTCGGCTCGACCATCAACATGAATGGTGCAGCCATCACTATCACCGTGATGACTCTTGCTGTGTGTCACACCATGGGCATTGAGGTGAGCATCCCTACTGCACTCATTCTTTGTTCGCTTGCTACTCTTGGTGCTTGTGGTGCAAGTGGAGTTGCGGGAGGTTCACTTCTCCTCATCCCAATGTCATGCTCATTGTTCGGCATCAGCAACGATATAGCCATGCAAGCTGTTGCCGTAGGTTTCATCATCAGTGTGATACAAGATTCGGTGGAAACTGCGCTCAACTCAAGTAGTGATGTGCTGTTTGCTGCAACTGCTCAATATATAAGTGAAGCCCCCCTATCCCCAAAGGGGAGAAATGAAGAGTGAAGAGCTTTTTTAGTGAAGAGTGAAGAGTGATCACTCTTCACTTCTTCCCCTCCCCCTTCGAGGGTTGGGGGTGCTTTCCCTATTCATGATGATACGGTTCGCCCTTCATAATAGTCATAGCACGATAAAGCTGCTCGACAAAAATCATGCGTATCATCTGGTGGGAGAAGGTCATCTTGGAGAGAGAAATCTTCTCGTTGCACTTGTCGTACACATCGCGCGAAAAACCATAAGGGCCACCAACGATGAATACAAGACGCTTGCTGACAGTATTCATCTTCTTTGTCATCCAATCAGAGAACTCAATGGAACGGAACTCCTTGCCATGTTCATCGAGCAGAACGACATGATCACCTGCCTGCAACTGTTTACGTATCAGTTCGCCTTCTGCCTGCTTCTGCTGTTCAGCACTCAGCGACTTCGTGTTCTTGAGTTCAGGAATTGTCACAATGTCGAAGCCAATGTAGTGTTTTACACGGGCGGCGTATTCATCTATAATATCCGTAAAACGTTTGTCAACAGTTTTACCTACAAGTATAAGTGTTACTTTCATTCTTCTTTTCGTTTATTCTGCAAATGTAGGCTTTTATTTCGTTACCACAAAATTTTCAACAAACAATTTTACTCCGCACATTATAAAAACAACTTAGTTTTTGTTTTTAAACTACACTACCTACACTAAGAAATGAAAGAAATCAATTTTACGCTTATTCGGAAGTACTTATCGCCATTAATTAGTGCACAAACAGAGTCATTATTCAATGACGCGTATGTTCTACTTGTAAAAAAAGAAAGACAAAAGGACATCGAGAAGAAGACATAAGGTCAACAGAGACAAATGTAAAGGTCAACCGAAGTCTTTCATACGGACGGCAAACCTTTGCCAACCTTATGGCAAAACTCTGTCAAACGGTCGACAGAGAACTAACATCCTTAAGTAAAAAGACTAAGACAAAACAAAAGAGGTGTGAAGGATATAAACGACAAGGTGCTTATTAGCAGCATAACGTTTCTTGATGAATCTATAAAAGCGCAACCAGGCGAATCCGTGACTATCAAAAGATATTATATGCTTGGGGCGAGACAAAGGCATACGGTGATTCAATATTGTGAGTGCTTCAAAAAAGTAACATTTTGAAGCACTCTCTTTTTATACCTTAATATATAGTTCTTTCCCCATTTTCTCTTACTTACAAGTTATGCATTTAGAAAACATGTTAAAATTGAGTTAAATAGCAGTACTTATTAATTATTTTCATTGAAATATTTGGTATTGTCATTCTTTTACACTATTTTTGCCAAAAATTAGAAAAAGAAAGGAGGATATCATGGCAAATCTTATTCGTTTTGACTGGGCTATCAAGCGCATACTTCGCAACAAGGCAGATTACTGCATT
>JAZRXS010000026.1:0-26486 GCA_045600325.1 Prevotella sp. | reverse complement strand
AGAAGAATACAATGCCTCAGTATATTCCGAGCATCGCAAGAAGCAACTCAGCAAGAGCATTGAAAGAATGCAAGGAAAGCTGTCGAGAATGCAAAACGAACTTGCGGCTTGTGGATAAATGAGGTTTAGTTATATAGAAGACGATATACATATCGTTGTACCATGTGCGACAGACAATAAAATGACGAAAAACAATTCAAACAAAAACACTATAAACCAATGGACACTCAATTAGTAAAACAGTGTGAGCAGGAAGCTCAGAAGTGGCTTTCTCCTCTTTTCGATGCCGAGACTCAGGCTGCAGTCAAGGCTATGTTGGAAAACGAAGACAAGACAGATCTTGTTGATGCGTTCTATCAGAACCTGGAATTTGGTACAGGCGGTCTCCGCGGTATCATGGGTGCTGGTACTAACCGCATGAACAAGTATATCGTGGGTATGGCTACTCAGGGCTTTGCCAACTATATCAACAAGAACTTCGCAGGCAAGGAAAACATTTCTGTAGTGGTAGGTCACGACTGCCGCAACAATTCTCGTCTCTTCGCTGAGACTGTAGCAGCTATCTTCTCGGCTAATGGCATCAAGGCTTATCTCTTCGAGAGCCTTCGTCCAACACCGGAAATCTCTTTCGCTATCCGTCAGCTCGGCGCTCAGGCTGGTGTAAACGTTACTGCTTCTCACAACCCAAAAGAGTACAACGGCTACAAGGCTTACTGGGAGGACGGCGCTCAGGTGCTCGCTCCACACGACAAGGGCATCATCGACGAGGTGAACAAGGTTTCTATCGAGGACGTTAAGTTCGAGGCTAATCCTGAACTCATCAAGATTATCGGTGGTGAGATGGACTATGACTACATGACAGCCGTTAAGGAAGCTATGGTTGACCAAGACGTTATTCTCCGTCAGAAAGACCTCAACATCGTTTATTCTGCAATGCACGGAACAGGTCGCGTAATCGTACCTCTCTGTCTCCGTTCATGGGGCTTCCAGAACATCAACGTAGTTCCTGCGCAGATGGTTGTTGACGGCAACTTCCCAACAGTAGTTTCTCCAAACCCAGAGAATGCTGAGGCTATGACTCTCGGTATGAAACTTGGTACTAAGCTCAATGCAGACCTCGTTGTAGCTACTGACCCAGACGCTGACCGTCTCGCTATCGTTTGCCGCGACCCTAAGGGTGAGTGGGTTATCATCAACGGTAACCAGACTGCCATGATGTTCTGCTATTACATCATCAAGAACAAGATTGCGCTTGGCACTCTCAATCCAACTGACTTCCTTGTGAAGACTATTGTGACAACAGAAGTTATCGCTGAGATTGCCAAGAAGAATAACGTAGAATGCCGCGACTGCTTCACAGGCTTCAAGTGGATTGCTCGTGAGATCGCTATCTCTGAAGGCAAGCAGAAGTATATCGGTGGTGGTGAGGAGTCTTTCGGCTTCCTTCCATACGACAAGGTTCGCGATAAGGATGCTCCTGCTTCAATCTGCTTGATCTGCGAAATCGCTGCATGGGCTAAGGATCAGGGCAAGACTCTCTACGACCTCCTCATGGACATCTACCTTGAGTTCGGTTTCTCTAAGGAGACTACAATCAACGTTGTTAAGCCTGGTAAGACTGGTGCAGACGAAATCAAGCAGATGATGACTGACTTCCGCAACAACCCACCAACAGAAATCGGTGGCTCTAAGGTTGTACTTTGGAAGGATTACGCTGACAATACTTACAAGAAAGCTGATGGCGAGGAAGGCAAGCTCGACATGCCTGCTACAAGCAATGTGCTCCAGTGGTTCTGCGAGGACGGCACAAAGATTTCCGTTCGTCCTTCTGGTACTGAGCCTAAGATCAAGTTCTATCTTGAAATCAAGGGCAAGATGGGCTGCGCTAACTGCTACGAGCGTTGCAGCAAGGAAGCCGACGAGAAGGTTGCAGCTATCAAGGCTTCTCTCGGATTGTAAAGCCCCCTCCAACTCCCCCGAACGGGGGAGAGAATATAATTAGTATTGTAGGGCGAAGTTTACTGAGCTGTCCAAAGGATAATAGAAAACGGCTCGGAAATCTTCGCCCTACATACTCTATGCATAGAGTTATGATGTAAAACTCATAGAGTTTTGCACAAAAACTCATAGAGATATTTTTAAAACTCATAGAGTTTTTACCCAAAACTGTGGGAGTTTTTTTATGAATACATAAGATGCTGAAAATAAGGGAAATGCAAAATCCACCAGAATATAGAAATGATACGGTCTTACCGCTGCCTATTGAGGTGCAGGCGAATGCTTGGGCTGTCGATGGAGCGTGCTCTGGAAATCCAGGTCCGATGGAATATCGTTGTGTTGACTTGCAGACAGGCTATGAAGTTTTTCATTTCGGTCCGATACAAGGCACCAATAACATCGGAGAGTTTCTTGCCATTGTTCATGCTCTTGCGTTGATGGAAAAGAAAGGAATAACAGACAAGGTAATCTATAGCGACTCTGTTTCCGGTATGGCATGGGCGAGAAACGCAAAAGCAAAGACTGTGCTTGAGAGAACAGAAAAGACGGCACAGGCACTTGATCTCGTGGCTCGCGGTGAATTCTGGCTACGCACTCACACTTTCCGCGTACCAATAATCAAATGGGATACGAAGAAATGGGGAGAAATACCTGCCGACTTCAATAGGAAGTAGTTCGCAGCAAGCAGCGAGGCTAAAGGCTCATGGCTAATGACTAATGGCTCTTGTTGCCAAGAGTAATCACTTCGCAATCCTTGAACTCGCTGCCTTCTATTTGCAGACGAACAAGGGTGCGCTCTACTTGCCAACCTTGAACCCCAGCGGCACCTGGGTTGATGTGCAGAAGATTGAGTGTCTTGTCATACTTTATTTTCAGGATGTGTGAATGACCTGAGATGAAAAGTTTTGGCGGATTAGAGTAAATCTGGCGCATTATGGAAGGGTCATACTTGCCCGGATAGCCGCCTATATGTTTCATCAAGACATCTACTTCTTCGCATTTCCAACGTAGAATCTCAGGGTACATTCGGCGCAGAATGCCGCCATCGCAGTTGCCACAGACAGCACGAACAGGGCGAAACTCTTTAAGACGATCTATAAGCGTCACGTCACAAATGTCGCCAGCGTGCCAGATTTCATCGCAAGGCTCGAAGTATTTCAGGTAGCGATCGTCCCAAAAGGAATGTGTGTCGCTGATGATTCCAATTGTTTTCAAAATATTTTGTTGTTTTTGAAAAATAGAATTTGTAACCTATGAAAATCATCCGAAACAGATTTTTACCTTTCAACGGATTTATTGCAATAAATCTGTTCGGATTATTGTTTGTAAGAGAGTATGCGAGAATAGACCAAAAAGTGGTAAACCACGAGCGAATACATTCAGCACAGATGGCAGAACTGCTCTTCGTGCCTTTTTATTTGCTATATTTTGCAGAGTGGTTTTGTCGCGTACTGTTCAGTAAAGACCGTTTCTCAAAGCGTGCTTACTATCATTTGTCGTTTGAGCAGGAAGCTTATCGCAATCAGCACAATCAGCATTATCTGAAGAATAGAAGGCGCTTCGCCCAGTGGCGATCGTCAAAAAACGGATACAAAGAGAATTGTGCTAATCCTTCTTGATTTCACTTGCTATCCTATGCGTAGTGTAAACCTCTAAGATGGCAGCTATGAGCAATGTCACTACCCAATTGTTATGAATGTATTGGGCGTAGAACATTTGGTTTTCCATGCTCGAAGTGAAGAGAGGATATACCAGTTGGAAAGCCTTTTCCACAAGCAGCAAACCTGAAATTATGAAGAAAATGTCGCCAATTACCTGTATGCTGCGAAGGCGCTTGATGGCGAACTTGTCGCCAGTATAGCCCTGAATGATCTGCATGGAAGCAAAACATAGGGAGCCAATCATGAAAAAGCACGCGCCAATCTTCTGCAAAAGTGCGGTCATGGAAAGATTGCCGGAGACGAAAAGATCGCCCACCATGTTCAAGCCGGCACCTACAACCATGAGTATTGCGCCGAAGATGAATATGCTTGTTTGTGTCTTACTTAGCTGTTTCATCGTCCTGTGCAGTTTGGAAAACGAAGATGTCCTCGTCGTCAGCCTTCATGTAGTACTGCTCGCGAGCAATCTTTGTGATGGCATGAGGATTGGTCTGAATCTGCTTGATAGTGTTCTGACCCTCTTCGTACTCCTTGTTATATGTAGCTATTTCATTCTCAAGGTGGTCGATGTCTTTGAGCAATGACCAATGTTTGAACACACTATTGTCGCCAGTGAAGCCGACAATCATAACGCCCAAAAACACAACAATCCAGTATTTGTTGTGCTCGGCAAAATCCCATATTTTATTTAAAAATGTCATTTCGTGTGCAAAATTAAGAACTTTTTTTAATTTGCGACCAATTATTTCAGAAAATCTTCTTACATTTGCATCAATTTTAGTGAAAAATCATTGAAATATCAACAGAATATCTCCGAAATATCTCGGATCATCATCGAAATTTAATGGAATATATAGTATCGGCAAGAAAATATCGCCCACTGACTTTTGACTCTGTTGTTGGCCAGAGCAATCTGACTTCAACCTTGAAAAATTCAGTGAAAACAGGCAAGCTCGCCCACGCCTACCTCTTTTGTGGACCACGAGGTGTAGGCAAGACTACTTGTGCCAGAATATTTGCAAAAGTTATAAATTGCTATAATCTTACGGCAGATGGTGATGCTTGTGGTGAATGCGAGAGCTGCAAGGCTTTCAACGAGCAACGTTCTTTCAACATTTTTGAACTTGATGCCGCTTCCAACAATGGTGTGGATCATATCAAGACAATGATGGAGCAAACTCGTATTCCGCCACAAATCGGTAAATACAAGGTGTTCATCATAGACGAGGTTCACATGCTCTCTACGCAAGCTTTCAATGCTTTCCTCAAAACATTGGAAGAACCACCAGCAAACGTGATTTTCATCCTTGCTACTACCGAGAAGCACAAACTCCTTCCTACTATCATTTCGCGTTGCCAGATTTATGATTTTGAGCGCATGACTGTGCCAAACATCATCAATCACCTGAAGATGGTAGCTGATAAGGAAGGCATAAAATATGAGGAAGAAGCTCTCAACGTAATAGCAGAGAAGGCTGATGGCGGTATGCGAGACGCTCTCTCCGTATTCGATCAGGTGGCAAGCTATTGCCAAGGTGAGATTACCTACGAGAAAGTAATTAAAGATCTCAATGTTCTTGATGCTGAAACATACTTCAAGATAGTGGATCTCTCTTTGCAGAACAATGTTTACGACATAATACTCCAAGTAAATGAGACTCTTTCCAAAGGTTTTGATGGAGGTCAGTTCGTAAACGGACTTTCTGCTCATCTGCGCAATATCATGATGGCAAAGGACGAGCGCACGGTAAACATGCTACAAGTAAGTGAGGCACAAAAGTTGAAGTTCATAGAACAAGCAAAGAAATGCACTTCGCCTTTCATTTATAAAGCATTGAGAATACTCAACAATTGCGACGTAAATTACAGGCAAAGTAGCAATAAGCGCTTGCTCGTGGAACTCACACTCATAGAAGTAGCGCAGATTACTCAACAGGAAGCTCCAGGTTCGGGGCGTAAGCCCAATATGCTGAAAACCCTGTTCAAACTTTTAACCAATCGCAAGCAGTCAGGGCAGGTTAGCCCAGCGGAAAACAAACAGGTGTCCGTGGCTGCTCAAACTGCCCCTGTGGCTTCTGTGAAAACTGAGGCTTCTCTTAAGACTGAAGCCCCTGTTTCGGAAGCAAAGCCGATAGATAGGCCGAAGCCTCAAGCGCCGAAAGCCATGAATCCTGTTTCCATCAGTGGTTTCGGCAGTGGATTCTCTTTGAAAAAACTGAGGGACTCTGCTGTAACCAACGACAACCAGGTAGAGGAGACGGAAAATAAGGTCGAGCAATCTGCACAGTTTACAGAGGATCAACTCTCTGTTGAATGGTTTGCAATGTGCAATCGTATGCCACAGAAAATGGCGGGATTGGCAGCAAGACTCAAGAATATCGAACCTAAGGTTGAAGAATTTCCTGATGTCACGCTTGTGTTCAGCAATCAGATGCTGCTTGATGAGATTTCGCCTATCAAGAACAGAATACAGGCAACATTGCGACAGAAACTGCAAAATGGTTCAATAAAACTGATTCTGCGCTTGGCTGCTCAAACGGAAATCAAACAGCTTCTTTCTCCTCGCGAAAGGTATGAGAAACTCTTGGCAGAGAATGACGCAATGAAAACTCTGTGCAATGGATTGAACATCTCTATCATTTCATAAACGTGTGCGTCATCTATTATATTTCATAAAATACTGACAACCAACTAAAAACTAAACAAATATGTCTAAACTTCTCAAACCAGAAAACTACAAGGCACTGCTTGATGCTCGCAAGACAGAGCAAGGCATCAAACTTGTTAAGGATTTCTTTCAGCAGAACCTTTCTACTGAACTTCGTCTTCATCGAGTAACAGCACCTCTTTTCGTGATGCAAGGTCTTGGTATCAATGACAACCTCAACGGAACAGAGCGTCCTGTAACTTTCCCTATCAAGGACCTTGGCGACCGCAAAGCTGAGGTTGTACATTCTCTTGCTAAGTGGAAGCGCCTTTCGCTTGCAGAGCAGAATATTCCAGAAGGATTCGGCATTTACACAGACATGAATGCCATTCGTGCTGACGAGGAACTTGATAACCTCCACTCTCTCTATGTTGACCAGTGGGACTGGGAGGCTGTAATGACTCGTGAGCAGCGCAACATCGAATTCCTCAAGGATGTTGTACGCCGCATCTATGGTGCTATTCGTCGTACAGAGTTCCTCGTTTCGGAGCATTACGAAGATATAAAGCCATTCCTTCCACGCGACATTCATTTTATTCATTCAGAGGAACTTCTCGCCATGTATCCAGATCTTTCTCCAAAAGAGCGTGAAGACAAGATTGCTAAGGAGTATGGAGCCGTATTTATCATAGGTATTGGCGGCAAGCTTGCAAATGGAGAAAAGCATGACGGACGTTCTCCTGACTATGATGACTGGTCAACAGCAACTGCTGATGGCAAGAAGGGTTTGAATGGTGACATCCTCATTTGGTATCCAGTTCTCAACCGTGCCGTAGAGCTTTCTTCCATGGGTATTCGTGTTGACAAGGAAGCTCTCCTTCGTCAGCTTGACATCTGCGGCGACAATGACCGCAAGGAACTCTATTTCCACCAGCAGCTCCTCAACGACAAGCTCCCACTTTCTATCGGTGGTGGTATTGGTCAGAGTCGTCTTTGCATGGTAATGCTTCACAAAGCTCATGTTGGCGAGATCCAGGCTTCTATCTGGCCTGAGGAAATGCGCAAGGAATGTGCAGAAGCAGGTATGCCTTTGATTTAAGTTTCTTTCAAACTAAACCAATAGGTTTCAACCAATGTTAGGGGATATAATTATGATCGCCTAAATATACTAATAATAAAATGAAAGGAGAGGGCTTGTGCTCTCTCTTTTCTTGTTTTATCCCATCAACTTTTCCTTTATGAAACAATTAACTTCCATAATGCGTGTTTTTTCTTTTGTGTTGCTTCTTTTTTTGCTCGGTTCTTCAAGAGTTGTAGCGCAAGATGTTGTGACCGTTACCATGTATTATGCAGCAAAGGGCAAGATGACTGCTGATGGGACAATAATAAAGAATGCGGAGAAACAGTGTATTTGTGCGGTTTCACCAGACTTGTTGAAAAAGTATCCTTATGGAACGAGAATATATGTGGAAGGATTCGGTTATTATATCGTCCATGACAGAACGGCAAGACGCATGCGTGGTGTAGTGGATTTGCTCATTCCCCGTACAAAAAATGCATACACAAAATACAAGGTGAAGATACGCAAAAAATAGCCTTATATTATTCTTTTCGCTTTTTCGTAGCCATAAATATATTAAGATTTTGGCGAGTAACTATTAATAAATCATAAAAAAACATCACTTGCTTTTCTACTTTGCCAAAAATGAACTAAATTTGCAATCTCAATTGATAATATCCTTTGGATAAAATAAAATATTTTACCGATACACAGATATGAAAACAGTATATTTTTTCCTCGGTCTCGTTATGACGATAAGCATCGTTTCATGCGAAAGTAAGAAGACAAGAGCAGACATAGAGAAAGATTTTGAAGGTGTTGAAGATGTGGTATCTGACGAGCAGTTTGCCACTTCCGAAAGAAGATTCTCTGGTGATGAGAATCCTAAGGCGTTTGAAGGTAAGGAGCCTACAGACCCAACACCTGAGCAGAAACAGCAGCAAGTAGAAACAACGCAACAAGAAGCAGTAAGTGTTGAGACGCAAACAACCGATGCAACTACAGCCGCAACGGAAACTCCTGCCGAAACACCTGCAACAAATACTAACGGAAATGCCAGCACGGAAAAGCCAGCTGAAGTGAAAAGTGCTCAGCCTGTCAAGGCTTCTGAGCCAGCAAAACCTGCAGAACCAGCAAGAAAAACTGAACAGACTACTACAACTCCTGCCAAAGCAACAGCGGAACCAGCCAAGGCAGCTACTCCTTCACAGCCAGCCCGACAGCAACCAGTGGTTACAAAGTCGGAACCAAAGAAGCGAGATGTCGTTGTTGATGGTCAGGCACAATAATACTTATTTTAACTTATAGACTTATATTTAGCAAATAATTATGGCAAACGATAACCAACCACTTCTTCACTTTGGTGATGAATCTGAATATAATAACAACGAACAAGCTCCAATTTCTCAGATCCGATTCGGGTCTTCGGAAGATGAAGGGGTAAAAGAAGAAAAGAAAGTTGCTCAGGAGCAACCAAAGGTTACAGCTCCTAAGGCTCAGTCTTCAACAACAGTTCAGGCTCCAACTCCAAAGCCACAGCCTGTAGTTCCAAAGCCACAACCAGTAGCCCCAACTCCAACTCAAAAGCCTGCCAACAAACCACAGGTGTCTCCTGTAAGTAAGGCAGATGATTCTTTCGGCAAGAAGAATATGCGCATAAACCTTATCGTTGTTAATGGTGCTGGAGTTGTTATTCCACAGTTTAAGATTGATCATACCTTGATCAAGAGCGGTCAGGAGATTACTTTCAGTGATTCTCGTGAGGTGTATGAAATAACTGTAAGTGCAGATGGCTATAAGGAACGTCGAGTTCAGATTACTCAAACAGATCTCATTAAAGGAGAGAAGCGCATCTCGTTGGCGACACAGCTTCAGAGCCTTGTAGTTTCTTTCAATACTCCTGATGGTATTAAGCGTGGTCATATTGACATTGACCAAACTAATGCTATCTACGAATTTGTAAAGGAAGCAAGTCATACAGATACTCCGCTCAACGAATTGGTAATAGGTGGAGTAGGGGGGCATAAGCCTGCGCCTGTTAAGAATCCTTTTGTACCTTACATTATAGCATTGGTAATAGGCCTTGTACTTGGTATTGGTATTTCTTCTTTGTTCTCTTGTGGAGGCAGCGATGACAAAGACAAGACTGAGGTTGTTCCAGAAGAAGGTCAGACAGAGGACGTGGAAGTGAAGGATGACGAAGTTAAGCCAAGCGAAAATGACCAGACCTTGAATCCTGAACCTCAGCAAGAGGAAGAAGCTGACGAAGCCAAAGCTAAGGAAGATGAAGCTGCAAAGGAAAATGAACAAAAGCAACCTGAAGCAACTGCTACAGCAACAATGTCAGACGCTGATGTTAAGTATTTGAAAGAAAAGGACGTTTGGAAGCGTGGCGAAGCTACTGGTGAGGAAGCAAAGAAATTGCTTGCAGCATTCTGTAGCGGAAACATTGAAACCATTACAGGAGCCAATTCTTATAATGCTCTTCCTGAGAAGCAGCGCAATGGTTATTACAACAAGGTCTTGAACGACTTGAACAGAATAAAGAATCAGAGCAATAGCGAAGATGCAAAAGCTGCTATTAGGGAAATCTGTAGTGGTGGAGATATTAATCTCAATAGAATACTTAACCGTATTCACCCAATGCTCATGAAGTAATACTTTTCAATACTAAAGAGTTTATATGAAGAGAATCATATTTTTGCTCTTTGCGGTTATTGCCTATCTGTCAGCATTCTGTCAACGTGAAGATATGAGTTTGCGTGCTCAGATAAGCGACCTTGAAATCAGAGTCTCTATGCTTGAGGAGCAACTGTACAATGATACAGTAATGATAGAGCAGATGTCAAGGATGATTGATGAGCAGCAAATAGTCATAGATTCGCTTTGCCAGTGTCTTCAGATAGACCAAAAGAACCTCACAAAGACAAAGTCGGACTTGAAAAGCAATATTGATGGCAACCATGAGCAGATGATAACCAAGTATGATTATCTCGATGCACAGATAAATAAGAAAACGCTTCTGGCAGGTCTTGTTGGTGTAGGAGCCATCTTGGTTTCCATAATCTTATATCTCGTTATAAGACGTAAGAATAAAAAGCAGAATGATGATTAATATAAAATGGCAGTGCTCTAAATGAGATACTGCCGTTTTTCATATATAACCTTACTTCAACTATATGAAGAAAGCTTTACGAAAACATATTCGCACGTTGAAACAAACGTATAGTCAGGAGCAATTGGAATTGTTTTCTGATGAAATATGCGGCAAGTTATTATCAGATTCTGCTTTGGCAGAAGCAAAGGTTGTACTTGCTTATTACGCTTTGCCTGACGAAGTGTCATTGAAAAAAATGATTAGTTCGTTCGTAGATGTTGGCAAACTTGTTCTGCTCCCAGAGGTTGTATCGGAAACGGATATGATTCTCCGTGAGTATCATTCTGATTCTGATCTTAAGGTTGGTGCTTATGATATTCTTGAGCCAAGGGGTAAGGTGTTCTCTGATTATGAACTGATAGATTTGGCACTAGTTCCAGGAATGGCGTTTGACAAAAATGGTAATAGACTTGGTAGAGGTAAAGGATACTATGATCGTTTCTTCTCTAAAGTTCTTGAAAAGGCTGGTCGTCTTCCTTATAGTATAGGCGTCTGCTTTCCGTTTCAGTTAGTGGACTCTGTGCCAACAGATAAACATGATTTCTCTGTAGATATGGTTGTTAGTTGTTAATATTCTGATAAAAAATGGAAAATAATGCTTATAAAGCGAAAAGAGAATGCAATCATAATAAAATTGCATTCTCTTTTCTATTTGAAGGGTCAAGTAAAACTTGCCGTTGTTTCAATTAGAGGTTTGGATTGTCTTCACCCCACTTTTCAACTGCAGGAATAATGCCGAGAGAGATGATCTCGTCGCGCATTGCCTGAAGGTGCTCGTAAGAAGCCTTGAGAGCTGCCATTTCTTCTTCAGTTCCTTCTGGAGCAGTGAAGTGAACACCAGTTGCGTCGATAGTAGTAGGCATAGCCATCATCACGTTCTTCATGCCACACTTGTCGCAGTTTACATAGCAGCCAGCAGGCCAAGTGAATGGTTCGCCACCCATAGCACCTTCAATCATCTTGACAGCCTGGTAAGCTGGAGACTGGAATGAAGAGCGACCACGGAGCTTGATGATGTTAGAACCACCCTGAGTAGTCATGTGCTTGATCTCAGCCCAACGCTCTGCTGAAGGCATCATGTCAGCAAGTGGCTTGCCGTCGATGAGAGCCTTAGAAGCGAATACTGCCATCTGTTCGCCGTGACCACCATAAGTGTATGCGTTAGTAACCTTATCCTGCTGTACGCCGAACTCAAGGGCGAGCTGCTGCTGGAGACGTGTAGAGTCAAGAGCTGCGAGAGATGTGAGCTGGTTTGGCTTAAGACCTGAGTGGATAAGAGCTGTAAGTGCTGTAACGTCTGCTGGGTTGAAGATAACAACAACGTGCTTTACGTCTGGACAGTACTTCTTGATATTCTCGCCGAATTCAGCAGCGATCTGGCAGTTGCCCTTGAGAAGGTCTTCGCGAGTCATACCTTCCTTACGAGGAGCACCACCAGAAGAGATGATATACTTAGCACCAGTGAAAGCCTCTTCTGGGTCAACTGTGTAAGAAAGGTTTGCACCTGGGAATGCGCAGTGTGCCATCTCGTCATATACGCCGTGAACACCTGGCTCATAAATATCATAAAGACAAATGTTTGGAGTGAGACCGAGCAAGAGAGCTGTCTGAACCATGTTAGAGCCGATCATACCGCCAGCGCCAACGATAACGAGTTTTTCGTCTGTTAAAAATGCCATATTTTATTAAGTTTAATAGTTTTCAATACATTGCAAAGTTAATGTTTTTTGATTAAAAGCAAACATCTTTTACCTTATTATTTATAAAATACAATAACATTTCCATTTAAGCTATGTCAATTGTAAAGTTTAGGTTGCAAAAGTAAAGAAAAAGCCCTCAGGAAAATGTTGCATTTCGCTGAGGACTTTCAATGATTTTTAAGGAGTTTATAGAGGGTTCCTTGCCTTATCCGTGATATAACTTTGTAGTCTGGTAAGTTGGCTCACAAGTAAGGTTCACTCCGAGACGACGGAAGATTGTCTCATCCTTTGGAGAAAGAATCACCGTTGAGTGAACTTCACAACCACGGAGTTCAGAAAGCTTCTCCATTGCGTTGCGAGCATTGATGTCTGTAAGCGCGCAGATAGAGAGTGCCACGAGAACTTCTTCTGTGTGAAGACGTGGGTTTGTGTGACCAAGCTGCTTTGTCTCGAGTTCGCAAACAGGCTCGATAACCATTGGCGAAATGAGGTTAACTGCATCAGGTATGCCAGCAAGATACTTGAGGGCATTGAGGAGCATTGCAGAGGATGGACCGAGAAGGTCTGAGGTCTTACCGCAAACGATGTGACCATCAGCGAGTTGGATAGCTGCTGCTGGAAGACCTTCTGTCTCTTCCGAGCGATTGCAAGCTGCTGCTACTACAGGGCGATCTTCTGGAGAAACGCCTGCCTGATTCATAAGAATCTCAATCTTGTCAACCTGTTCGTGGCCAGCATTGCCCTTACGCTCCTCAACGAGAGTCTTGTAATAGCGGCGAACTATTTCATCCTTACCTGCCTGGCATGTTGCGAGATCGTTAACGATGCAGTTACCTGCCATGTTTACACCCATGTCTGTTGGTGACTTGTATGGACTCTTGCCGAGAATCTGCTCCATCATAGCGTTGAGAACAGGGAAGATTTCCACGTCACGGTTGTAGTTGATGGTAGTCTTTCCGTAAGCCTCAAGATGGAATGGGTCGATCATGTTCATATCGTTGAGGTCGGCTGTGGCAGCTTCGTAAGCAAGGTTTACAGGGTGTTTGAGAGGGATGTTCCAGATAGGGAAAGTCTCAAACTTTGCGTAACCTGCCTTCACGCCACGCTTATTCTCATGGTAAAGCTGCGAGAGGCATGTAGCCATCTTACCGCTACCAGGGCCAGGAGCCGTAACAACAACGAGCTGGCGAGTAGTCTCAACAAACTCATTCTTGCCATAACCTTCATCGCTGACAATCTTGTTGATGTTGTGAGGATAGCCATCGATAGGGTAGTGGCGATATACTTTCAGGCCGAGAGTTTCAAGCTTTTGCTGGTAAGTGATGGCATTAGGCTGACCTGTGAAACGAGTAAGCACAACGCTACTTACGTAAAGTCCGTAGCCACGGAAGGCATCTATGAGGCGAAGAACATCCATGTCGTAAGTGATACCGAGGTCACCACGCACCTTGTTCTTCTCAATGTCTGCTGCATTAATGGCGATTATCACCTCCGCATCGTCCTTCATCTTTGTGAGCATGCGGATCTTTGAATCCGGCTCAAAGCCAGGGAGAACGCGTGAAGCGTGGAAATCGTCAAAGAGTTTGCCGCCAAACTCCAAGTATAGCTTACCACCGAACTGCGCAATGCGTTCCTTGATGTGCTGCGACTGCGTGCGGATGTAAGCGTCGTTGTCAAAACCTTTTATCATAGGTGTCTGTTTTAGTTGGTTGGTGAAAAATAAAACCCTCCCTTGTGGGGGAGGGAGTATGGGGCTTTTATTCCACTACGACGAGAACGGTGTTCTCCTTGACAGCGTCACCTGCGTTGACTTCGATAGCAGTAACCTTTCCGTCGGTAACGGCTTCGAGGTTATTGTTCATCTTCATTGCTTCAAGTACAACTACTGTCTGTCCTTCCTTTACTTCGTCGCCAATCTTTACCTTAACTTCGATAACTGTTCCTGGGAGTGGAGCTTTTACAGTGCCGCCACCAGCAGCGAGTTGAATTTTTGGAGCTTCTACCTTCACGGCAGCCTTCATCTCCTTTTTTGTGATAGTTGACTCCTCTGCGTATGGATTACACTGGCGAGTCCAACTTGTTTGCTTTGGATTAATTGTAATAGACATTTTGATTTGTTTTTGCGTTATTATCCTATTTGAAGATTTTTTCCAAGTATTGGTTGCCCAAGCAAAAATATTTTGGAATATCCAAGCAAGATACCTGGATACTCCATGTACTTATTGTTCCCTTAATGTTATTATTCCCCTCCCATTAGGGGGAGGGGATAGGGGTGGGGCTTTTTTACATAGGAATGTTTCCGTGCTTCTTCTCAGGGAGAGCATCGCGCTTAGTAGCGAGCTGAGCGAGAGCCTTGCAGATGCGGAAACGAGTGTTGCGAGGTTCGATTACGTCGTCGATGTAACCGTACTTAGCAGCCTGATATGGATTTGCGAAGAGATCTGAGTATTCCTTCTCCTTTTCTGCGAGGAATGCCTTTACATCTTCACCTGCCTCCTTCTTGGTCTTAGCCTCACGAGCAGAGAGAACGGCAACAGCACCTGCTGCACCCATAACTGCGATTTCTGCTGATGGCCAAGCGTAGTTGAGGTCTGTGCGGAGCTGCTTACAGCCCATCACGATGTGAGAACCACCATAAGACTTGCGGAGAGTAACTGTAACCTTTGGTACTGTAGCTTCACCATAAGCGTAGAGAAGCTTTGCACCGTGCTGGATAACAGCGTTGTACTCCTGACCTGTACCTGGGAGGAAGCCTGGAACGTCAACGAGAGATACGATAGGAATATTGAAAGCGTCGCAGAAACGAACGAAACGAGCACCCTTACGAGAAGCGTTTACGTCGAGTACACCAGCGTATGCTGATGGCTGGTTTGCTACGATACCAACTGACTGGCCATTGAAACGAGCGAAACCAACGATGATGTTCTTAGCGAACTTAGGCTGTACCTCGAAGAACTCGCCATTATCGACAACCTCGCCGATAACCTTATACATATCGTAAGCTGCGTTAGGGTTCTCTGGCATGATCTCGTTGAGTACGTCAGAAACGCGGTCAACTGGGTCTGTGCAAGCTACGCGTGGAGCCTCTTCCATGTTGTTAGATGGAATGTAGCTAACGAGTGTGCGGATCATCTGGAGACCTTCCTCCTCTGTCTTAGCTGTGAAGTGAGTAACACCAGACTTTGAAGCGTGAACAGAAGCACCACCGAGGCTTTCCTGGTCAACAACCTCACCTGTAACGGTCTTAACAACAGCAGGACCTGTAAGGAACATGTAAGAAGTGCCTTCCATCATGAGTGTGAAGTCCTGGAGAGCTGGAGAGTAAACTGCACCACCAGCACAAGGGCCATAGATAGCTGCAATCTGAGGAACAACACCAGAAGCGAGGATGTTACGCTCGAAAATCTCTGCGTAACCTGCAAGGGCGTTGATACCTTCCTGAATACGAGCACCACCTGAGTCGTTGATACCGATACATGGAGCACCCATCTTCATGGCCATATCCATAACCTTGCAGATCTTCTGAGCCATAGTCTCGGAGAGAGAGCCGCCGTTTACGGTGAAGTCCTGAGCATAAACATAAACGAGACGACCGTCGATAGTACCGCTACCAACAACAACGCCATCACCGAGAGTCTGCTTCTTCTCCATGCCGAAGTTTGTACAACGGTGGAGCTTGAACATATCAAACTCTTCAAAACTGCCCTCGTCGAGGAGCATATCGATACGCTCGCGAGCTGTATATTTGCCGCGTGCGTGCTGCTTTTCAATAGCCTTTTCGCCACCACCGAGTTCGGCAACAGCGCGCTTTTCGATCAAAGCTTTGATTTTGTCTAACTGTGACATATTATTAGCACCCCTCTAACTCCCCCCCTTATGGGGGAGGACCTTAAATTAGTTTTGCTAATAGGGGATTTAAGGTCTGTTCATTTATTATATTAATATCCCATCCTTGAAAGGTAATTTAACCTCCCTCCCATAAGGGGGAGGGCTGGGGTGGGGCTTCTAATGTTCGCAGAGCTCTGTGAGGATACCGCAAGTTGACTTTGGATGAAGGAATGCGATGTTGAGGTTCTCAGCACCCTTGCGTGGAGCCTTGTCGATGAGGCGTATTTCCTTGCCTTCGCAGAATGCAAGAGCTTCTGCAACACCATCTTCTACGCAGAAAGCAACGTGGTGAACACCCTTGTTGCCTTTGTCAAGCCACTTCTGGATAGTAGAGTCTGGAGATGTTGGCTCGAGGAGTTCGAGTTTTACTTCGCCGCACTTAAGGAAGGCAGTCTTTACCTTCTGGTCAGCAACTTCTTCTACTGCATAGCACTCAAGACCGAGTACTTCCTTGAAATAAGGGAGAGCTTCCTCAATGCTCTGGACAGCAATACCGAGGTGCTCGATGTGTGAAATTTTCATATATCTTAGTTTATATAATGGTTTATCTTTTTCTGGGGGCGGAAATTCTAGATTTTCTAGATCTTCTATAAATTCTAGATCTCCTAGATATTCTAGTTATTTTGGTTATTTTGGTTTTCTTGGTTTATGGCTTTCAATATTACACTTGTGGCACCCATGGTGAAAAGGGTGCCATCGTCGATGATTCTCTTTTCTCTGTCGCCGAGAATCACGTCGCCGACGAAGGTGCCGGTATAGCTTGGTCCGTCGGAAAGTATGTATTTGAGTTTGCCGTTTTTGTCGCGAGTGATGTCAATGTTGCAATGACAATGGTCGATGCTTGGGTCGGAAGTCTCGATAGGCACGGTTGTCTTTGCGCCCTTGCAATACTTTCCGATTATGTTCCTACCCATTCGGAGCGGGAGAAGCTGCTTGAAATGGAACTGGTTCTCAATGACCAGCAGATGCGCTACCGCCTCTTCCTTCTGCTTCATCACGCCTATGCGAATGCCAAACTGGTGGTTGCATTGCGGACATTGGAAGACGAGCTTCTGGCCTTCGGCATATTTCGTTTCGTCGAAGGTCATCGTATTGTCACATTTTGGGCAGCGTAGTCTTTTCATTATAATTTCTTTATCCAGGCAACTTTGAATTTCTCATTGTCCTGATGCTTGTCGATTTCAGCTTTCGCATCTTCCTTTGTGGCGTATGTTCCGAATACCACCATTGGTGATTTCTCGCCCTCAATGGTTGCAGGAACACCTTCCTTTTCCAACTCGCCAGCATACATCCTTGCTCCTTCCATGGAAATGCCGGCAGCAAGAACTACGGTGTATTTAGCATCTTCCGCCATTGGAGCCTTAGGAGCTTCCGGCTTCTTTGCTTCAACCTTCTTCACAGGTGCAGTCTTTTCCACAACAGGTGCCGGAGTTTCAGTCTTTACACTGAAGAAAGAAGCGAACTGAACGTCTTGCATAGCATTTGCCGCATACTTCATTGGAATGATTGACAAAGCTGCTATTGCAAGGACAGCGGCTGCTGTAGCACACTTGCGGAGGGTAGCTCGCTGTATTGTGATAACGATAGGCTCGTCGTTCTCCTTTGCGAAGATGCTCTTCTTCTTCTCCTCAGATGGAGTGAAAGAAGGCTTGAGAATTGCGTTAACCTTGGTGTCGTCACTTCTCTGGGCATCAAGGATAGCCTTCAGACTTGTCATCTCAAGTGCATCAAGACCATAAATTGAAGGAGTGAGAAGACCAGAAACGCAAGGAGTGAAGTCGTAAACCTTTCCGTCGAAGCAGAGAGTGCCCACGCCTTCAAAGTCAATCTTGCCGTTCTTTGCAAGCTCAGACTTTATTTCTGCCACCTCGCGCTCTATTTCCTTCATTGCGTCTGGGTAAGACATAGAATATGTATCTATGTACGACTGCACGAGAATAGAGTCGTTGATTGTCACGCGAGGATTGAAGCCAAGCGTGCGCTGTGGAGGCAAGAAGAGGTTTTCTGCTTCATCGTAATGAGCAGATATAGTGTGCGCCATAAAGCATCCGAAATCAGGAACGATTACGGAATTCTCTTTAAGTAGCAGATTCTCAATATGTTTTACAATTCTCATTGTGTCTATTTAAGTTTGTTTTGCCGACAACTAACTGTCTGCGGTCTATATCTATAATTACTAAATCAGCGGCAAAGGTAATAAAAAATAATGTATCGCCAAATAAAAAACGACTTTTATTTCGTCTTACTTATCAAAAGATAATAGAGTATGTGAATTTTTTCACTTTTCATTTTTCATTTTTCCCTTTTTATTACTATATTTGCACTTGATATATATAATAATGTAAGGCCGCATCATGCAGCCTCTTGCCAGCTATCGCTGGGCATATACTAATTTATGACTGACTTAGAACTCAAGACACTTAAAGACAATCTATGGCACTCGGCAGATATGCTACGTGCTGGTGCTCATTTAGCAGCCAACAAATACGGACAGCCTATCCTCGGGCTTATATTCCTTCGTTATGCTGACGTTCTTTTCAAGCAGCATAAGGCTGAAATTGAGGAGGAATACAATAAATACAAGGGTACTCGCATGGAGAAGGATTTCAAGGATGTAGCCGTGGAGAAATGTGGCTTCTTCCTGCCTGAGTGTGCATACTTCGATTATATCAATGATGCTCCTGACGATGCCAACAAGGCATTGCTTGTGAAGCGTGCGATGGAAGCCATTGAGCGTGAGAACCCCCGCATGGATGGCGTATTGCCAAAGGAGGTGTATGGTCAGCTTGTGCCAGAGGAAGAGCCCGAGCTGTTGAGTCGCATAGTGCGTGTGTTCAAAGATATTCCAGAGGACATCAGCATCGACATCTTTGGTCAGATCTATGAGTACTTCCTTGGCAACTTTGCTCTTGCAGAAGGGCAGGGTGGTGGAGCCTTCTATACTCCAGCAAGCGTTGTGCAGTATATGGTAGAGGTGCTTCAGCCTACAACTGGCGACAAGAAATTCCTGGACCCTGCTTGTGGTTCGGGAGGTATGTTTGTGCAGGCAGCGAGATATATGCACCGCCATAATACAGGCGGCTTTAGGGATTCTAGAGGATCTAGATTTTCTAGCGATTCTAGACTTTCTAGAGTTTCTAGGGATTCTAGATTTTCTAGTGATTCTAGACTTTCTAGCGAATCTAGCCCTTTTAGCTCCAGCTTCATGCACTTCCGCTGCTACGGCGTGGAGAAAGAACCTGATACCGTTAAGCTGGCGAAGATGAACCTTCTGCTTAACAACATCCGAGGCGAGATTACTGAGGCGAACTCTTTCTATAGCGACCCTTACAATGCTTTCGGCCAGTTTGACTATGTGATGGCTAACCCACCGTTCAATGTTGATGAGGTTGTGGTGGATAAGGTTGTTGATGATGCTCGCTTCAACACCTACGGTGTGCCTCGCAACAAAACGAAAAAGGGAGGAAAGAAGGCTTCCGACAAGAAGGAAACGGTGCCAAATGCCAACTACCTGTGGATAGGTTACTTTGCCACTGCGCTTAACGACAACGGTAAGGCTGCTCTCGTTATGGCAAACTCTGCCAGTGATGCTGGTGGCTCGGAGTTGGAGATTCGCAAGAAGATGATAGAGGATGGCATCATCAGTCAGATGGTTACACTGCCAAGCAATATGTTCTCTACCGTTACGCTGCCTGCCACGCTTTGGTTCTTTGATAAGCGCAGAAGCAAAACTTCTGCGAACGGTGGCAAGCGTGATGAGATTCTCTTCATTGATGCTCGTAATATCTTTACGCAGGTGGATAGAGCGCATCGCAAGTTCTCCCCAGAGCAGATAAAGAACCTAGGCATCATCAGCCGCTTATATGAAGGTGACAGTGATGCTTTCTGGGCATTGGTAAATGAGTACAAGACCCTCTCTAACTCTCCCTTAAAGGGCGAGAACAAGGATACTGCATACTATCAGGCGCAGATTGACTGGCTTCTTGAGCGTTGGCCTGATGGCAAGTATCAGGATGTGATAGGCTTGTGCAAGGTAGCCAAGCTTGAAGGCGAGGATGGAATCATTGATAATGACTATAGCCTCAACGCCGGCCGCTATGTGGGTGTGGTTATTGAGGATGACGGAATGACAGAAGAAGAGTTCCGCACAGAGATGCTCAACCTCAACTCAGAGTTCAGTACGCTCTCCAATGAGGCAAAGGCTCTGGAGAGTGAGATAGAGAAGAATTTGAAGGAATTGTTTGGATAGAGAGGAACAAGTATGGAATGTAATGTCTATAAACTTTGTGAGGTTTGCAAAAGTATCTCAGATGGAGACCATTTAGCTCCTCCAAAAACAGCAAGTGGTGTGCCTTTTATAACAATCTCAAATGTTATAGGTAATAGCATCGATTTTGGTAATACGATGTTTGTGCCACAAGATTATTATGACAAACTTGATGACAAACGTAAGGCAAAACCTAATGATATATTGTACACGGTTGTTGGCAGTTTTGGAACTCCTGTCTTAATAAAAAACAATATTCAATTTGCGTTTCAACGACATATTGCAATACTGCGCTCAAATAATAATATTGTTCCATCATTCCTCTATTATACGATGAAGTCAGCAGACTTCTATTCCCAAGCAGATGCATATGCCATTGGTTCAGCTCAAAGAACTATCAGTTTAACATCCTTAAGAAGAATGAAGGTCGCCCTTCCCCCTCTCCCTACCCAACAAAAGATAGCCTCCATTCTCTCTACCTACGACACGTTAATAGAGAACAACACCAAACGCATCCGTCTGTTAGAGCAGATGGCAGAGAACCTATACAAAGAATGGTTCGTCCGCTTCCGATTCCCTGGACACGAGAATGTGGAAATGGAAAATGGTTTGCCGAAGGGGTGGAAGATTGAACGATTAGAAATGATACTTGAAATCAAATATGGTAAGGATCATAAGCATATAGAAGAAGGTAACATTCCTATTCTTGGTTCTGGAGGTGTAATGAGATATGGTAATAAATGTCTATATACAGGAGAAAGCGTTCTGATTCCAAGAAAGGGAACTTTGAACAATATAATGTACCGTGACGAAAGTTTCTGGACAGTTGATACTATGTTCTATACAATCCCTAAGATTGAGAATGTTTGCAAATACATGTATTATGTTTTGTCAAGTATTAACATGGAATCTATGAATCCAGGAGCAGCATTGCCAAGTATGACAACAAATATTCTAAATCATTTGAAGATTACACTCCCTCATAAAGATATATTGGAGAGATTTGACGAAACAATAGCATCACTTTATTATGAGATAAAAATCCTCCAACATCAAATCTCACTCCTCACCCGCCAGCGTGACCTTCTTCTTCCTCGTTTGATGAGTGGGAAGTTGGAAGTTAAGGTAAAGTAAAATATCCAAACCGAATAGATAATGACAATGGAAGATAATCGCAATCAGAATATTCCTACGGTGCTGAACAAGCAGACGAATTGGGAGGAGCTCTACTTCTACCAGAAGGCTGACGTGGTGTATCAGTTGTCGTTTGTGTTCTGCGACCGCTTCATACATCTCTATAAAGACCGTACACGTGATCAGGTGATACAGGCAGCACGCTCCTGTAAGCAGAACATCGTGGAAGGGCTTGCCGATGGAGTCACCTCAACGGAGATGCAGCTGAAACTTCTCAACGTGGCACGCGCATCGCTCAAGGAGCTCAAGGAAGATTTCGAGGATTATCTTAAATCCCGTCACTTGCGATTCTATTCTGCCGGCGACAAGGAGTACGATCCTATGCTCGAATACTGTCGGCGCCACAACAAGCTCACGGATTATCAGCCCTTCTTCCAGCAATGGACAGACGAAGAGACCTGCAACTACGGCATCACCCTCTGCCACATGATAGACAAGATGATGATGACCTTCCTAAAGAAACTCGACCATGAGTTTGTGACTCAGGGAGGAATAAAGGAGCGCATGCACCGCGCTCGCACCGGCTATCGCCAGCAGCAAGACGAACGCCTCAAGCAGCTGGAAGCAGAACGCCCGCAGCTCATTGAGCAGCTACAGCAAGCCCAAGCCACCGCCGCCCACTGGCAATCCCAGGCCGCCCACTGGAAAGCAGCCTACGAAGACCTGAAGCAACGCGCCCTAAAAGCCTACAACAAGCAGCAGGCAGAGATAGCAGAGCTGAAGAAGAGGCTCGAGGAGAGGGGCTAGAAGGTCTAGAAAATCTAGAAGGGCTAGAAAATCTAGAAAAAAAACTAAACAACTATGAAATCATTCATCAGCGAAGACGATATAGAACAGGCTATCTGCAACCGCCTTTCATTAACAGAGTTTGGCTGGAAGCGCATCGAGTGCAACCCGAGCGTGGATGCTCAGGACGACGTGTCTATGACAGGTCGTGCTAATTCTTCTGAGTGCATTCTGCCAAAAGTGTTTCTCAACGCCCTGAAGCGTATCAACCCTCAGGTAGATGAAGAAATACTCAAGAGCATCGTCCGTGACTTCCGCAAGGACTATACCGCTACGGATATGGTCGATACGAACTATAAGTTCTACAACCAGATTCGCAACGGCATCAATGTGAAGGTCAGGAAGAATGGCAAGGAAGACTTCGACATAGTAAAGCTCATCGACTTCGACAACGTGGAAAACAACGACTTCCACTGCGTCAACCAGATGTGGATAAAGGGAAGATTCCGCTATCGTCGTCCTGATGTTCTTCTGTTTGTGAATGGTTTGCCAGTTGTGTTCATTGAGTTGAAGAAATCCACGGTAAAGGTAGAGGAAGCCTACAACAAGAATCTGGTCAGCTATCGAGAGGATATACCAAACATCTTTGCCCTGAACCAGATATGTGTTCTTTCAAATGGTTTGCAGACAAAACTCGGTGCATGGAATGCAGGCTATGAGTTCTTCTTTGAATGGCTTCGCGTTGACGACGAGAAGGAAAAGCTCGACCGTGACCAGATAGCAGAGCATGGCCTTAGCATAACAACCCTCATAGACGGTCTTTTCCGCAAGGAGCGGCTGCTGGACTATATAGAGAACTTCATCTTCTTCGACAACAAGCGCATAAAGATCATCGCAAAGAACCACCAGTATCTCGGTGTGAACAACCTGATGCGGAGCGTTGGCAAGAGGGAAGAGCTGAACGGAAAGCTCGGCGTCTTCTGGCATACGCAAGGTTCGGGCAAGAGCTACTCAATGGTGATGTTCGTAAGAAAGGTGAAGCGCAAGCTGCATGGCAACTTCACGTTCCTAATCATTACCGACCGTGAGGACCTTGACACGCAGATACACAAGACATTCGTGAGGGCAGAGGTCATTGGCGATAAGGAAGAGTGCCAACCAAAGAACGCTGTGCAGCTGCGTGAGTTCCTGAGTGGCAACAAGCCGATGGTGTTCACGCTGATACATAAGTTCCAATACGAAAAGATAAAGAAATACCCTGTACTCTCAGAACGCAATGACATCTTTGTTCTTGTGGATGAAGCACACCGCACACAGTATAAGCAGTTGGCGGAGAATATGCACACCGGTTTGCCTAATGCCAACTACATTGCCTTCACTGGTACGCCATTGCTCGGAGCGAAGAGATTAACAAACCAATGGTTTGGCGACTATGTGAGCGAGTATAACTTCGCCCAGGCAATAGAGGACGGCAGCACCGTGCCTTTGTTCTACAGCCGAAGAGTGCCAGAGGTTGGACTTACCAACGACTGGCTTGATACCGACATCGACCAGATAGTAGAGGACGAGAACCTCAACGATAGGGAGAAGGAACTGCTGGAGAACTCCTCTTCGCGCATTCTTGAAGTGATAAAGCGTGACGAACGTCTTGACCGAATAGCACAGGACATTGCGCATCACTTCCCTCGCCGCGGTTTCCTCGGCAAGGGCATGGTGGTGAGTGTGGATAAATACACCACCGTCAAGATGTACGACAAGGTGCAGAAGTACTGGGCTGAGGAGAAGAAACTTCTTGTGAAGGAACGCAACAATGCGAAGACAAAAGAGGAACGCGACAAGCTGACCGAACGGCTGAACTACATGAACAAGGTGGAGATGGCCGTCGTTATCAGTGAGGATGCCGAAGAAGTGGAAAAGTTCCAAGCGAAGGGGCTCGACATAACGCTTCATCGCAAGAGGATGAACGAGATAACGCCCGACGGCAAGGACATAGAAGACCGCTTCAAGGACAAGAACGACTCATTGTGCCTTGTGTTCGTCTGCGCCATGTGGCTGACAGGCTTTGATGTGCCATCCCTTTCAACGCTCTATCTTGACAAACCTATGAAGGGACACACGCTGATGCAGGCAATAGCTCGTGCCAACCGTGTATTCCCGGGCAAGAACTGCGGCGTGGTGGTTGACTATGTGAATGTGTTCAAGTATATGCAGCAGGCATTGAGCGACTATGCTTCGAATGATGATAACGCTGAATATCCGGCAAAGGACATAGAGGCGCTTATCGAGAATATTGATGAGTGCATACTGGAGTGTGAGGCATTCCTTTTGAAGCTTGGCATTAGCATAGACAAGATTATAGCAGAAAGCAACACTCTTGATCAGCTGGACTTGCTTCGTGAAGCATATCTGAAGATTCTTGAAAAGGATAAGTGGAAGGATAGGTTCAAGGTGCTGAGCAACTTGCTGATGAACCTCTATGATGCGAGCAAGCCGGAGATATTTGAGCGTGGATGGCATAACGACAAGTTTGCACCGCTTAGTTATCTGAACGGTTTGTTCTGTAACCTGATAGACGATGAGAAACTGAACCGTGCCAAGGCAAGAATGGCATATACGCTGGATGATAGTGTTTCTGCGATGGCTGCTGATCCTTCATCTGAATACTGCATACATCAGGGAAAGGTTATCGACCTGAGCAAGCTTGATGTTGAGGCTTTGCGCAAGGAAATCAATGACACTCCATACAAGGCTCTGGAAATAGAGGACCTTCGTGAATTCATAGAGAATACCTTGAAGCAACTCATAAACAAGAACTGCACCCGTGTGGCTTTCTCGCAGAGATACAAGAACATCATTGACCGCTACAACGCTGGTGGTACGGAGAACGAGGAATACTACGAGAAACTCTTGCAGCTCATTGAGGAGATGAAGCGTGAGCAGGGGCGTTCCACGGAGATGGACCTTGAAGAAGAGGAACTCGAGATCTTCGACCTGCTCTGTCAGGACCGAGATTTGACAAAGGCAGAGGAGCAGAAGGTTATCCTTGCAGCAAAGAACCTCTACAAGAAGCTAAAGGAGGAAAGGGACAATGTGATGGTTGTGGATTGGTATAAGGACGAGCAACCTCGCAAGAAGGTGTTCTCCCTCATTCAGTTGTCATTGAATGAAGACCTGCCCCAGAGCTATGACCGCGTAGCCTTCAACGACAAGACAAATCTCTTGATGAACCATTTTGTGGATATGGCGGTACAGGGATATGGATGGGTTTCGTGACCGCCTCGGATATGGCCTCTATGGTTTGGCTGAAAACGAGATTTGGATTGGTGAAAAGAGTTAAGTAGCCCCTCTTTTATGCAGAAAATAAACATAAAAGTTGATTTTTTTTTGATATTTTTCTTGTGTAATTCAACTTTTATGTTTATTTTTGCGGCAAAATATTGAACGATTGAAAAGAATCTGCTTATAGAATTGCTGAAAACTGGGGATAAATACGAGGAAGATCCGCATCTTCACAAATGTGTTCAGACTTTGCAGAAAATAGACATTGAGATAAAAAAGAAAGAACGACAGCAGGTAGTTACCATTATAGGTACAAGTTTAATAGGTCCTTTAACATTTACAATAGAGGAGGAATAGATTATGAAGACAAATCGAATCATGGACATGATCCGCCAGGAAACACCTCCAGAGGTAAACAAGCGAGTGGATTTATGTGTCAGTATTTCCAATAGGATATTTGCTATCCTTGAAGAAAGGAATATGACTCAGCGTGACTTGGCTCGGATGCTTGGTAAAACAGAGACCGAAGTGAGTCGTTGGCTTAGCGGTACTCACAACCTCACCATTGCTACGATTGCAAAGATTGCAACAGTGCTCGGCGACGACATTATCATGCCAACTATTTCCTCAACAAAACCAGTTGTGTATGAAGCTGTAGAAGAAGAGTTCCCTTGTCTTGTGGCAGAATAGGCATAGCCTATATAGACTGAGGATTGAAATTTAGCGAATGACGATAATGTTACCCAAAACACTAAAAAAATACGATTTTTTTGGTTCTTCACCAATTTAGGTGCAAAACTTCAAGGCATCAGGTCTTCCTTGGAAAATCATTTTTGTTCTTAGCCCTTCTATCCCTGCCCTATTGTACATAGCCCTCTTAATGGCTTTTCCTCTGTTTATGTTGCCTTC